>JAMNXX010000157.1 GCA_023623095.1 Bacillota bacterium
ACATCTCTTTTTTTATCCAGAGAAACATCTTTCAGATCTCGAAAGGCCCTTTGGAGGCACCGAAGCATTTCATGAGAACCATGACTTTCTCCAAGTTCTTTAAACAGCCTTCTATATAAATTGTCAATTTCTCCTTTGTTTTTTTCATAAGCTCGAAGCTTTAAAACCATCTCTTCAAACTTATCGGCTTTTTTCAACACTCGGAAGGCGTTTTTGAATGCTTTTGCCATTCTAAATACATTGTTTGTATTCGTAACCTTGCATAAACGCCGATAAAACTCCTTTATATCGCCGTCAGAAGCCTCCATGACAACAAATTCTATATCATGCCCTAAATCTTTTAGAATCTCTTTATGTACTTCAGCATAATACCCATATCGACAAGGGCCACTGCTTCCCGTCACGATGATCGTATCTGCCCCTTTTTCAATGCTTTCAATATAATTGCCTAAATTGATTTTCAAAGGCAGGCAGATCGTTTCAGGTGCATATTTTGTACCTATCTCCAGCGTTCTTTTCGTATTGGGAAGAGGGACAACGACATCAACTCCCAAATCTTCAAATAAGGCTTTTCCTGCCAAATATGTATTTCCCATGTGCGGGAACGTAACTTTCATTATTTTCCCTCCATTTCATCATGTCGATAAACGCCTCCAGCCTCGTATCAAATCCAGCTTCTCCTGTATGTTCATCGACGGTTAGCAATGCGAAAGGTTTTTTAGAATCTCTTCGAATTCTTCGTTCTACGATTTCACAAATGACAGAATCTATCCCGCAGACAAAACTAGACAAATAAAGAATTCCTTTTATATCTTCCTGCTCCATCCCATAAAATGCGGCTCCCAACATTTTTCTTCCAAATGTCCAAAACATCCTCTTGTCCATTATTGCAGCTTTTTCATGAATCACTTCATTATCGATATTATCCTCCGTAATCACGGTAAATCCATAACGCCTTAGCTTGTTTATCAAATTCATACTAATATAAGAATCATAGAGCACATAGGGATGGCCTAAAACGAGGATTTTATTTTCGTTATTTCCGGAATGATTCCAGCTTGTCCATTGACCAGAAAAGTCATCTATCGGAAGAAAGCCTTTCTTAACGGCTTTTTTGTATTCATTGAAAGCAGCCAACGCTTTTTGAAAAGCATCTTTCATTTTATTTTTATTTCCTGTAAAACAACCGCCCATTTCATAAACGGTTTCCATCAGATTTTCTTTTGATTTCCAAAAATCAATCGTGGGTTCTATCACCACAGGCAAATCCTGCAAAGAATGCCGAACCATTTCCGGCAAGCCGCAAAATTTTGGACAAATGAATTCTTTTTTTTGAATACTCATCATTTTGGGGATCAAAATATAATCAACCCTATCTTTTAGATTCATCACATGCCCATGATAAATCTTCACAGGCAAGCATGAATCCTCTACACAATTCCTTACACCTTCAACCACAATTTGGTTATTCGTTTTATCAGAAACAACAACTTCTACATCTAAAAGCGTAAAAAATTTTTCCCATAAAGGATAATAGTAATAATATAGCAGTCCTCTCGGTATTCCGATTCGAACAGGCATTCTCTCTCCTCCTTCATAACATTTTTGCTCCTGCCGTTATTCTTTCTCCATTATTTTTTCTTTTCAGTCCTCTCCTCATTATTATCTATTTTCATTATTTTTAAACATTAGCAAATCGCATATCGTGGTAAACAGTTTGCACATACTTTTTCGCTACATCTTTTCCCGTATTTGTTTTCCCGTATTTGGCTGAAATGAAATTGCGTTATGCTTTAAAGCAAAAATAAAAATCATTGCAAATAGCAATGATTTTTTGCAAATAAAAAACTGAGATTCCATTGAACCTCAGTTCTCTATTTTTGTAGTTTATTTGAGCAACAAGTCTAGCCTTGCTTTATCGAATCCCTGAATGGTTTCTCCATCTACGACGATTACCGGAACACCCATGAATCCTTGAGCCATTAACTCTTTCCTTGCTTCCATGTCTTTCGATATGTTCTTTTCTGTATAGCTTACTCCCAATGAATCCAAATATTTTTTGGCTTCATGACAATAAATACATGTGTCGCTTGAATAAACCGTTACATTTTTACTCATATTAAATTCCTCCCATTCTATCCTTTTATGTTTTATATTGTTTTCATACTGCGCTTTCACTACATTGATTCTTTCTCTTGTCCTGTGTATTTTTAATTAACCCTGTAGCATGACCCATTGGACAGACTTGGCACCAAGTCCTGGGTTTAAAAATAATCCCCATGATCACGCCAAGGGCTAAGGACGCCATCATCAGCCTAAAAACTCCGAAAGCAACTGCCTTTACGATATTGGGGGATTGGAAAGCATGGTATAATGACAGCGCAAACATTGTCATCATAAGACCCAACAAAATGTTTTTTGCTGTTTTTGTCCTCATCGAACGTGGTAAATTGTTATCTAGGGCAATATACTTTAAAAATTTTCCTAATATGGATCCTCTTGGACAATATTTTGAGCAATGAATTTTGCCTCTTCCTCGCAGCGCATGATAAATTGGCAGCCCCATGCATACAAATCCAAGCAATCCAAAGCGGATATCCACAATGGATAGTGTAATGAAAAGCACCATAAAAATCCAAGACCAAGATTGATAAGATTTTGTT
>JAMNXX010000283.1 GCA_023623095.1 Bacillota bacterium
AAGAGACATGCCTTAAAATTTTAAGGCTGTCCCTTAATTCGTTTCGATAATTCAGATCTTATTCTTTAACAACTACCGCATTTCCCATGATGCTGATGTCCATGGCAAACAGAATCTGTAGATTGGAGCGTTCCTTTCAAATAGCTTTTTACTGCTTCCTCAGCATTTCCTTTTATACCCATGATTACTTCAATTCCTTTTTCATTGAAGATATTGATAGCACCACCGCCCATACCACCGGATATAATCACATGGACGCCCATATCATTTAAAAAATTTGGCAAAAACCCAGGCCGATGTCCCGGATTGGGAATGGATTCCTTTTTAACGATTTGATCATTCTCTACGTCGAAAATATTGAAATTCTCGCAATGTCCAAAATGTTCCGCTACCATTTCTTTTTCACTGGCAACTGCAATTTTCATTTTTGTTCCACCAGCCTTTCTAATCTTCCTTCAATATCATCAAGCCAATTCCCATCAAAGAGCTCGATCATTCCTTTATCACAAGCTGATGCGATTCTAGGATCAATGGGTATTTTGGCGAACAAATCAATTTTATGGGTTTTCGCGATCTCTTCAATATGGCTTTCACCAAATACTTTGATTTCCTTCCCGCAATCGGGGCATTTTAGGTATGCCATATTTTCAATCAATCCTAAAATCGGTATATTCATCATTTCCGCCATTCGAACGGCCTTTTCCACGATCATCGACACCAATTCCTGAGGTGAAGTCACAATAACAATCCCATCAATGGGGATGGACTGAAATACTGTGAGCGGAACATCCCCTGTTCCCGGCGGCATATCGATGAACATAAAATCCACATCATCCCAAATAACATCTGTCCAAAATTGTTTCACCATACCCGCAATCAGCGGTCCTCTCCATACAACCGGATCCGTCGTGTTCTCCAACAGCAAATTTACAGACATCACATCGATTCCTGTTTTGCTTTTTACCGGAAACAATCCGTCTCCTCCTACCATTGCTCTTTCTTGAATCCCAAACGCCTTCGGGATGGACGGTCCAGTCACATCTGCATCGAGGATCGCTGTATGAAACCCTCTGCGATTCATGGATACTGCCAATAGTGAAGTAACAAGAGATTTACCGACTCCGCCCTTGCCGCTTATGATACCAATAACTTTTTTGATACGGCTCCTTTCATGGGGTTTTTCTAAAAAACCCGTTGGATTTTCCTTCCGTTCACCACAATTTTCATTGCATGTATTACAGTTTTGATTGCAAGTTTCGCTCATATTCTTCTCTCCTTTTCCCTTGTTCATATAAAATTTTCATCGTGTTTTTAAAAAATTTTTTGATCACGCCCTGCTGCATAATCCGCCTTCACGATACGATAGCCATCATGAATCGCTTTTACTGTCTCCGAAACAGAAGGAACCTCTCCCAATCATTCCTCCTTGATCATTAGACTATTTTCTTTTTTCACATACCCAGGAATCCAAGCATAATTTCAAGCAAAATGTTTCTATTCTTCATTCTCTTCGTCGACAAAATTGCCGCCATTTCTATGCCTGCGGCATCTTCTGCATCCATATAGCCGTCGTTCGCTTCCATCACAAAGTTTATAGTCTCCGCCTTCGATTTTTAGTATTTTTCCATTAACCAAAGATTTCGCAATCTTTTCCCTTGCTTCGCTATAAATTCTCTGTACCGTTGTGCGGGCAACATTCATCCTTTCCGCACATTCTTCCTGCGTCATCCCTTCCAGATCGATCAAGCGAATCGTTTCATACTCTTCCACCGTCATGACGATGGGATCTTCTTCAAAAAATTTTTTATTCAACGGTCCGAACAAATTGGTTTCAGGTAAACAGCACACCCTTCTCCATTTCCTCGGCCTTGCCACTGCCTATTCACCTCCCGGTATCCGTGGAGCTCCGTATCAATACAGATTCCCTCCTACGGATCATCAATTGCCTCCATTATTGACATATGTTCTTTACAATTTTATTATATCCTTTAATGAACTTATGTCAATAATATTTTTTAAAATCAATATATATTTCCTTAATAAAAACTCCTTTCTGACATCGGATGATTCCCGAATGATGCTCCTCTCATCATAACGGTTTTAATGATTTTAACCGTCAGCATACCATCCCTGTCAAAAAGAAGTTTTTCCTTTTGCTTCAAATAAAAGTTTTTATCTTATACTTTTTGCCCAGCTCTATTCGGCCGCATTCATGTTATCTATGCACCGTATGATCATTTCCCAGGTAATGAATATTTGCGAAAATCTTTACCACATTGCTATTGCTTTTATATTCCATCTTCACATCTGATGGTCTGCCATCATCTGCGCGGTTTTGTAAATGAAGATTTAAAATTTCAGATGCGGTTTCGTCATTATGCAGATCATAGAATTTTTTATATTCATCGGCCGAAATCTCCAATACAATGCGATGAAAGCCATCCCGGACAATTCTTCTCTCGATAATATCGTTTAACATATCAACAAAGGCTCCTTCCTAAATCATTATTTCCCGAAAAAATTTCAGAATAAAATCTTCTTGCTCTTAGCTTCCCTTTAAAATAATTTTTTATGTCACACTGTTATATAAAAATGAATTTGAAATTGATAAGCTATAGAAAGCAGCATTGTTGCAGTTCTTTTTTATGATAGA
>JAMNXX010000136.1 GCA_023623095.1 Bacillota bacterium
TGAGCATAAATATCGTTTTATTTGAACCGGAGATTCCCCCGAACACAGGAAATATTGCTAGAACATGTGCAGTTACAGGAAGTCGTCTTCATTTGATCGAACCTTTTGGATTTTCAGTAGATGATAAACATTTAAAAAGGGCAGGATTGGATTACTGGGAATTGCTCGATCTTCATATTTATAAAAATATGGATGAATTCTTTGAAAAAAATAAAGGTTCAAAGTTTTTTTTTGTGACCACAAAAGGGAAAAAACGTTATACGGATGTTCGATATGAAGATGAATATTTTCTTGTATTTGGAAAAGAAACGGGAGGTTTACCTGAAGAAATTCTCCAACAAAATGAAGAAAGCTGTATTCGAATCCCTATGCTAGAAAATCAAAAAGCTCGTTCCTTAAATTTAGCAAATTCAGTGAGCATTGTCTTATATGAAGCACTAAGACAGACAGGTTTTATGAATTTAGTATAGCATTTTAGATTTTATAAATTTAACATGAATTTAACAAAAAAAATAGGGAATAGGATATGATATAAGGGGAAATGTTGAGAAAAAATAATCCATAGGGAGGATAGAAATGAGCATTGCTATTGGTTTATTGGGAGGATTAGGATTATTCCTGTATGGGATGACAATTATGGGAGATGGACTTCAAAAATCTGCCGGAGATAAAATGAAGCGAATTATTGAAGTTCTGACAAATAACAGAATTATGGGAGTACTTGTAGGCGCTTTGGTAACCATGATTATTCAAAGCAGTAGTGCTACAACTGTAATGGTGGTAGGATTTGTAAATGCCGGCATTATGACGCTGACCCAAGCTGTGGGGATTATTATGGGTGCCAATATTGGGACAACCGTTACGGCTCAGATTGCCTCTTTAAACCTGGATGCAATTGCTCCAATTGCTGTAGGAATAGGGGTTGGAATTTGGCTGTTTACGAAAAACAAAAGAATAAAGAGTATAGCAGAAGTTATTTTAGGATTCGGTATTCTTTTTATTGGAATGAATTTTATGAAAAATGCTGTTGAGCCACTAAACGAATATTCTGGTTTTCGGGAATTGCTTTTGACATTTGGAAGCGGAACGTTTATTGATTCTTTCATGGGAATTTTTACAGGATTTTTAATTACGGCTATTATACAAAGCAGCAGTGCTACAACAGGTGTTCTGATTGCTTTGGCGAGCGGCGGGTTATTACCCATTGAAGCTGCACTGCCTATCGTTTTTGGGACAAATATTGGAACTTGTGTGACGGCTATGATATCCAGCATCGGCGCCAATAGAACGGCCAAGCGGGCTGCTTTTATACATTTTATTTTTAATGTAATCGGCACGATTTTATTTATGATCTTTTTCAAGAATCTTACGATTTATTTGGTTAAGATGTTATCTCCAAATGATGCAGCAAGGCAGTTGGCGAATGCCCATACCTTCTTTAACCTATTGAATACGATTATCTTGTTGCCCTTTGCTAATTTCTTGGTGCTTCTTTCTACGAAGGCGATCAAGATAAAAGAATATGAAAAAACAGAACCGATAGGGATTAAATATTTGGATGAAAGAATGCTTGAGACTCCTTCCATTGCGATTGTTCAGGTATTAAAAGAAATATGGAATATGGGCCATTCGACTTTAGAGAGTTATCGTACAGCGATGAATGCTTTCTTTGAGCAAAACGAAAAGTTGGTTCAGGAAACTTTCCGTATCGAACAGGTCATAAATGACATGGAAAGAGAAATTGCAGAATATCTTGTTAAATTGTCAAATACTCCTCTTTCAGCAAAACAGCATGAATTGGTAGATCAACTGTTTAATACGATCAATGATATTGAGCGCGTGGGGGATCATGCAGAAAACCTGGCTGAATTGGTTATGTATAGCATCGAAAATCATTTGGTATTTAGCGATACTGCAGTAGAAGAATTAAGAACAATGCATGAACGAGTTATGAAGTCATACAGTCAAGCGATAGAAGCATTAAAAACGGGAGATATCAATATGGCGAGGCGTGTTATTGAAAGAGAAGGAGAAATCGATCATATTGAAAAATCGCTTCGTGCAAGCCATATCACAAGATTGAATAAGCAGCTATGTTCACCTAGCTCAGGGGTTATTTTCTTGGATATGATCAGTAATTTAGAGCGAATAGGAGATCATGCTGCAAAAATAGCATTTGCAGTTATCGATGCCGAATAAAAAAAGGAGAACTATTATTTGGACAAGAAAATTTTTCTTGTCCATTCTATTTTTTGTGATAGAGACATGTATTTGGCATTTTATGCAAAGAACTTTATTTAGAATGGCTTTAATGGTATAATAATGTTGATGAATATTTGCGCTGAAGAAAAAAATATTCAAATTTGTTAAAAAGTATAGCACAATGAAAACGGACATGTTTTTCAGCTAAGCAGATGATGGCATCACAGATGATCCTCTTTTTCTAAAAGAGAGGAGATAAGCATAAGTTAGATATAGTCCTCTAGGGCTGTTGGTCGGAAGTTTAAACAAAATAAATGATTGATTTACGATGATTGATATTTGGAAGGGGAAGGAGGTTATTGCAAGATGCGATTAGGATTTCATTTAAATGTAGAGCAGGTTCAAAAACTGGTTATGACGCCGGAATTAAAGCAAGCAATTCAAATATT
>JAMNXX010000006.1 GCA_023623095.1 Bacillota bacterium
CTTGTGAAACATTGCCCTTTATGGGACAAAAACGGATGATAGTCGTAAAAGATTTGGATTGGCTTTCCGAAAAAGGGAAGTCGACTGCAACGAAAGAAGAAGAAGAAATTATGTCAAACTGCTTGAAAAATTTGCCGGATACCACTTATTTGTTTTTTGTAACAAGTAAGGAAGTTGATCATCGGAGAAAAATCGTGAAGTGGATTCAAGCATATGGAAAAAAAGTAGAGTTTGCTAAATTAAAAGAAAATGAAATTGCTCAATGGATAAAAGCAAAGGTTAAAGAATACGGGAAAACGATTGAAGCGCAGAGTATTGCATTTTTTCTGGATGTTACAGGATATTTGGAAAATAACTCAAAGATGAGGTTAAGCGATCTAGATAATGAGATTAAAAAAATTGTAAGTTATATAGGGGATAAAAAACGAATTGAAAAAGAAGATATTGATTTTATAACGATTCGCTCGATGGAAAGCAATATTTTTCGAATGTTAGAATGCATTGGAACAAATGAAAGTGAAAGATCCTTGAAAATTTTTGATGAAATGCTTTTAGAGGGAGAACCAATCGCCAAAATTGGATATATGATTACAAGACAGTTTCGATTTTTATATCAGGTAAAATTGATGGAAGCACAGGGATATACACCTGCAGAAATTAGTTCCAAATTAAATATACGACCTTTTCAGACGAGAAAGTACATCAAGCAGGCGATGAATTTTGATAGCCAAACATTGAGAAAGGCGCTTGATTATTGTTTAGAGATGGATAAAAACATTAAAAAAGGGGGTATCGATGCAAGATTTGGAATTGAACTTTTAATCAGGCAATTTGCCAAATGAGCAGAATAAAATATTTTCCCCAAATGCAAAAAAGCGTACTTTGTACGCTTTATATTGATGGGGAATCCACGATCGCTTCAAAACAGATTAAATCGCTTGCTTTTTTGCATGATTGAATCGATTTGCTAATTGAGAAACTTTTCGTGAAGCCGTATTTTTATGAAGCGTGCCTTTTGCAACAGCCTGTCTGATTTTCTTTTCTGCATATTGCATCCTGCTTTGAGCTTCTTCGAAATTGCCTGCTGCCAGAGCTTCTTCAAATCTTCGGATAGCAGTTTTTATAGCAGACTTAATACTTCTATTTCTTGCTGTTCTGAATTCGGTTATTTTAATCCTTTTCTTTGCAGATTTGATATTTGCCAACGTGTTCACCCCCTTGCATCCAATTCAACAAATGATATTTTATCACGATTGATATGGAAAAGCAATACGAATAATTCATGAAAGCAATTTGTATCTCCTACAATAAATTTTTATCCAAATGGATAAAAAAGAAATAGGAAAAGCGTTATTTCATTTATTTCCATAATTATATCAAATTATACCTTTGTTTTTGTTCATTTTCTCCTTATTGCACGAGATTTGTTGAAAATAAATTTGAATCAAAAAAGTCTGGGACGGTAATAAAGGCTGATTCACATAAAATTGCAGGAATTTGCTTAAACTATGATGAGTCGATAGATATTTCAAATAAGGCGAAAGTATAGAAGGTGTTCAGATAAAGGAGATAATCAAACAGGAGGGGTCGAGGGATGTTTCAAATACGTACGGATTTAGCGTTGGAAGCAAGAGAGTTGTATCAAAAGGATAAGCGTCAAGAAATTCCCGGAGTAGAGGTAGAACAAAAAAAAGAAGAAGATGCATTGATTACACGTGTAAGGATATTGGATCAGCAGGGAAGTGAGCTAATGGGAAAATCAGAAGGGGAATATATTACGATAGAATCTCCGGGATTAAAAAAAGCAGATGCCGATTTAAAAGATCAAATCAGCAAAATACTCGCTAAAGAACTAAAAGGCATCTTCCCTTACAAGGAAAATATGAAAACATTGATCGTAGGGCTAGGCAATTGGGATATTACACCGGATGCATTAGGACCGCAAGTGGTTTCAAAAGTATTTGTTACGAGGCATCTTTTTGAGGCCTACCACAAATCCAGCGATGAGACGATGACATCTGTGAGCGCAATATCGCCTGGCGTTATGGGGACGACCGGTATTGAAACGACGGAAATCGTTCGGGGAATTGTTGAAAAAACAAAACCCGATTTGGTCGTTGCTGTCGATGCATTGGCTTCAAGAAAAATGGAAAGGATCCATACGACAATACAAATTGCTACGACAGGGATTCAGCCGGGTTCAGGGGTAGGAAATGCAAGGCTGGAATTAAGCGAAAAGACACTGGGAATACCTGTGTTTGCAATTGGTGTTCCTACTGTGGTAGATGCAGCGACTTTGGCAAGTGATACCATTGGCTTAGTCGTTGAACATTTGATGGATCAGACTTCTAAAGATTCTAAATTCTATAGCCTTCTGCAGGGAATTGCTTCGGAGGATCAATATCGCCTGCTGCGGGAAGTGTTGGATCCTTATGGCGCAAATGTGATGGTGACAACGAAGGATATCGATAAAATTATTAAGGATATTTCCCAGGTGATTGCAAATGGACTGAACATTGCTTTGCATCCGGGAATCGATCTAAAGGATGTCAATCGATATCTAAACTAATCAAAAGTATCAAGAATATAATTCATGCACTTTTCATATAATTTTAAAGTAAACAAAAGAGAGAGGTGCATGAATGTTTTTTGGCATTCAAAATATTATTACTAAATATAGGGGAAGAGATCGTAGAAGCCAGTAGCGTAGAGCAGCAAACGAATATTGTACAAGCAAATGAGGGGAAAAATGAAATCAGCCAGGTTTTGCCCAGATTTTTTATTCATAAAACCCTCTCAGCCATGGAGGTCAATCATAAAAGGGAAAGAGGAGAGAACGGGAATCTCAGTATTTTTGGGTATGCTTTTCAAAAACTAATCCGCGTCGATTATCGAGATCCCAAAATATTGTTCAAGGCAGAAATTCCTCTTTTAAAAGAGATGGATGATGATATGGCCGAAATTGAAGATTATTTTATCGCTCAAGAAACACTGAACGGAGTCACTCGTCAGAAAGAGCGGATTCCTAGAGAAAATCCGGATGATATGAAAGGAAAAGATGCAGCATCTCCTGAAAAAGATACCGCAGCAGCGAATAGTGCAAATCCCCAGAAAGATCAAGTCGATATTGTCAGTTCCCCCGTAAATATGCCTCAAAAGCTGGCGCTGGATGAAAGCAAACCTACGATTTTTATTTACCATACCCATGCGACAGAAT
>JAMNXX010000102.1 GCA_023623095.1 Bacillota bacterium
GAACTCCCGTTAAACTGTCCGGCAGAAAACAAATTTTCAATATCCTTACATTCAAGAGACAATTTCAACTGCTGGGGATCGATGCAGTCGTATTCAATCGCATATGCCGGCCGCATGACCTTTACATTTTCTAATCCAGGGATGGTTCGGTAAAATTGAACCTGAACATCTTCCGGCAAGCTCGTAGACATCCCCTGGACATACATTTCATTTGTATATAACCCCTCAGGTTCCAAAAAGAGCTGATGCCGATCTTTATCTGCAAATCGCACGATCTTATCTTCGATAGAAGGGCAATAGCGCGTTCCCGTCCCTTCGATCTGTCCTCCGTACATCGCAGAACGATGAATGTTTTCCCGGATCAATTGATGAGTTTTTTCGTTTGTATAGGTCAGCCAACAAGAAATTTGATCTTTTTCCAAAAAATCATTCATGAAGGAAAAAGGAACGATTTCTTTATCTCCTTTTTGTTCGATCATCTTATCAAAATTTAATGTGTTTTTATCCACCCTAGCAGGGGTTCCTGTTTTAAAACGCCGCATTCGCAGCCCGATTTTCTTTAAGCTTTCTGTCAGTTCTTTCGATGGCGCCAATCCATTGGGACCGCTTTCATAGCTTGCGCTTCCGATAAATATTTTTCCTCCCAAATATGTTCCTGTCGCCAAAATAACCGCTTTTGCAAGATAAATCGGCCCCGTCTTGGTAACGACTCCTTTTACGCGTCCCTCTTCCACGATAATTTCTGTCACTTCTGCCTGTTTTAAATCTAAATTCGGTTCATTTTCTAAAACTTTTTTCATTTCAATATGATACAACTGCTTATCTGCTTGTGCCCTCAGCGAATGGACTGCAGGTCCCTTTGCTGTATTGAGCATGCGGCTTTGAATAAAAGCTTTATCGATATTTTTCCCCATTTCTCCGCCCAACGCATCGATTTCACGCACCAGATGTCCCTTTCCGGTTCCTCCGATAGAAGGATTACAAGGCATCATGGCAATCGAATCCAAATTGATCGACAAAAGCAGCGTGCTGCAATTCATGCGCGCCGAGGCCAAAGCTGCCTCGCAGCCGGCATGGCCTGCTCCAACGACGATCACATCATAGCTTCCTGCTTCAAATCTTTCTACTTTCTCCACCCGTACATATCCTCCTTCTCTCATCAGAGTCGCATATTGCCTGTTATCTTCCTTTATTTTCCGAGACAGAAATTTGCAAAGATGGCATTGATAATATCCTCGCTTGCCGTATCTCCTGTAATCTCTCCAAGATATTCCCATGTATCTTTGACATCGATCTCGATCAAATCGAAAGGCATTCCTGCCTGAACAGCATGAATCGCGTCTCCTATGCTTTCTTTCGCCTTTTCCAGCGCATGTTTATGTCTCGTATTGGTCACCAAAAACGTTTCATTTTGCTGGACAGCTCCTCCGTATATCATTTCTGCGATTGCATCTTCCAAAGCCTCCAGTCCGATTCCTTCTACAAGAGAGGTCTTGATAATTTTTTTTCCCGGAATGACTTTCCGAATTTCCTCTTCTTCTATCTTCATCGGCAGATCCGTCTTATTCAATAAAACAATTGCCTGCTTTTCAGAAATCAATTCGATAATTTCCCAATCTTCCTCGGATAAAGGCTCAGAGGCATTGATTACAAAGATAATGAGATCGGCTTTATTGAAAAGTTCTTTGCTGCGCTGCACTCCCAGCTTCTCCACCTGATCCTCCGTTTCCCGAATTCCCGCGGTATCTACAATCTTTAAAGGAATTCCGCGGATGTTTACAAATTCTTCGATGACATCCCGAGTCGTCCCCGGTACTTCTGTCACGATAGCCCTCGATTCCCTCAGCAGCGCATTCAGCAGCGAGGATTTTCCCACATTGGGCTTCCCGATGATCACCGTATGAATCCCTTCCCGAATGATTCTTCCCGTATCTGCCGTATCTAAAAGCTTTGTAATTTTTTGATGGATATCCTGTGCCTGTTCTTCTATCTCCTGATACGTTATCTCCTCAATATCTTCATCAGGAAAGTCAATACTCACCGCAATATGCGCCACCAGATCCAATATCTGATCGCGAATTGTTTTTACCCGATTTGACAGATTTCCTTCCAGCTGATGGAAAGCCACATCAAATCCTTTATCTGTTTTTGCCCGAATCAGATCAATAACCGCTTCCGCCTGTGCAAGATCGATCCTTCCATTTAGAAAAGCCCGCTTTGTAAATTCGCCGGGCTCTGCCATCCGTGCTCCATATCTCAACGTAAGCTCCAGTATTTTTCTTGTAGGCACAATCCCCCCGTGACAATCAATTTCCGCCACATCTTCTGCCGTATAGGTATAGGGAGCTTTCATATAGACCGCCAAAACTTCATCGATATCCTTTTTTGTTTGAGGATCCCGAATGCGCCCGTGGGTTAATCTCCGAACAGGATAATCCCGAATCGATTTTCCTTTTGTAGGAACAAATATCTTGTCCAATATATCTATCGCACTGCTGCCGCTTAACCGAATGATGTTAATTCCGGATTCCCCGATTGCCGTAGCGATAGCAGCAATGGTATCTTCTGCCATATCTGTTTCACCTCTTTTTCAATTTCTAATAGCAAACCATAATAATATT
>JAMNXX010000281.1 GCA_023623095.1 Bacillota bacterium
AGGCGAAGTATGTGTCCTTAAAAGAATTTGGTCTGTAATATAAAATGTATCCGTCATATCCCTCGAAGGGTGATTTTTGGGCGAATTTAGTGCATCAAAATTATAATATACTGTTTCCACTTCCGGTCCTTCTGCGATCTTAAATCCCATCCCA
The DNA here is from genome assembly GCA_023623095.1 of Bacillota bacterium. Classification (GTDB taxonomy): domain Bacteria; phylum Bacillota; class Clostridia; order Peptostreptococcales; family Thermotaleaceae; genus JAMNXX01. The sequence continues at coordinate 155 of JAMNXX010000281.1, forward strand.
ATAAAGATATCTTTAATCTCGCCCAATATCTTCGTCAATGGGTGTTTATGTCCTAATTTCTGTACTTTTCCCGGCATTGTCACATCAATTTTTTCTAATTGAAAACGAACCATTTTTTCCTTTTCTTTCTCTGTTTGGAGGGCTTTCTCCAACATTTCCTCAATTGCGCTCCGCACTTCATTTGCTATTTTTCCAATCAAGGGTCTTTCTTCAGCGGACAAACTGCCCATTCCTCTTAAAACAGCCGTTAACTCCCCTTTTTTACCTAGATATTTAACACGAATCTCTTCTAAATCTTTTATGGATTGTGCTGCTTGAATCGCATGTTGAGCCGATAACCGTATCTGTTCAAGCTTTTCTTTCATCATCATTCTCCTTTCTGTTTCTTTTATAAATATTGCTCGCCTGAAGGGAGCCATAACAGTGTGCCAGCGTTATGAACACAATTATTCTAAACAGAATCTATTATTTTTCTTACAAAAAAGAATTATAAACAACAAATATTTAGGATGGTGAAATCAAATAAAAAAATCTTCAATCCCTAAAAAAAGGGACGAAGATCTCTTCGCGGTACCACCCTTCTAGCCGGAGATAACACATCTCCAACCACTCATTCGCTATAACGGAGCCACCGATAGAATCTACTATTATTTCAATCCTATAGTTCAAGAGCGAACTTCAGCTGCTTTCAAATTTAAAAATGCTCTCAGCCCCTGGCATTTTCTCTCTGTAAATCAAACAACAGCCTACTCCTCTCTGTCATTACCTCTTCCAATATCAGCAATGGGATAACATTTCCTTATAAGCCAAATAGGCGTTAATATTTCCGGTTAACGTAAAAAGCTTCCAAAGCAGCTCTGGAGAAATTAGCATTACAGCCTACACCCCTTTTCATGGCTTATTTAAATACATTATAGCATAGGGGAAATAGGTTTACAAGAAATATAAGCAACATTTTTTAAGATTTCAAAATTTTCTGACTATGCCTTTGTTTGACTGCTTCATACATGACAATTGAGGCCGCAATCGATGCATTTAAAGATTCTGCTTTCCCAAGGATCGGTATTTTTACTACAGAATCAGAATATTTTCGCACTTCCGGAAGAATGCCATTGGCTTCATTCCCAATAACAATAACAATCTTTCCATGATAATCGATTTGATAATAATATTGCCTCGCATTTAAATCTGTACTGATGATCTTAAAACCATTTTCTTTTAAATGGCAAATAATCTCTTGCGTATTCCCTATATCCTGTAGGACGGGAAAATGAAATCCGGAACCCATTGTTGCACGAATTGCCTTTAGATTATAAAGATCGACACAACCTTTGCTCATCAATACAGCGTCTGCACCTGCCGCATCTGCAGCTCGAATAATGGTTCCTAAATTCCCCGGATCCTGAATCCTATCGAGCAGAATCAAAAACCCTTGGCTTTTATCGATGATGTCTTGGTAATCAAATTCTTGATAGGATAAAATAGCCATAATGCCTTGAGGTGTATGCGTATCGGAAATATCCCGAAATAGTTTGTCCGGAATTCGATAAATTTTTAAATTTTTTTCAGATAAAGTTTGAAACAGCTTTTTTCCACTCTCTGTGCGAAAAAGCGCATCGCAGAACAATATATATTCAATTTTTGCACCGCCTTGAAGGGCATCATCTACGATGCGAATGCCTTCTATCAGATATTGGCGGTATTTTTCTCGATATTTTCTTTGATAAAGTTGCCTGATTCGTTTAATCAAATGATGCTGATAAGAAGAAATTTCTTGAATCAAATCAACCACCTCATGAATACTTTTCTTCCTTTTAACCGTCCTACTTAGCTTTTTCGCCATAAAGATTGTATCATTCTTTCAAGTAGATAGAATCTTATTCTGTGTAGAATATAAAAAGCAAATTTCGATCATATTTTAAAAATAGACTCATAAAAAAGAGTCTATTTTTATGCATTTAGTTTTTCTTTTGCAGTTTCTACCAATTGCTTGAATCCGGCTTCATCATGAACTGCCATTTCAGCTAACATTTTTCGGTTGATTTGAATTCCCGCTAATTTTAAGCCATTGATAAATCGACTGTAGGACATTCCATTCATCCTTGCAGCAGCATTGATTCGAGCAATCCAGAGCTTCCTAAAATCTCTCTTTCTTAACTTTCGTCCTATATATGCATATCGAAGCGAACGCATTACAGCAACATTAGCCACTCTAAAGATTTTGCTCCTCGCTCCATAATATCCTTTTGCAAGTTTTAATACCTTTTTATGTTTTTTCTTTGCATTGAGCGCTTTTTTTACCCTTGGCATCGTTTTTCAACCTCCTTTTCCTGCTTCAATTTAGAGATAAGGCAATACTTTCTTCATAGTTTTTGCATCGGCACTTGACAGTAAACCAGCCTTGCGAAGATTTCTCTTTCTCTTTGGACTTTTCTTCGTTAAAATATGGCTTT
>JAMNXX010000103.1 GCA_023623095.1 Bacillota bacterium
CACCATCTTTCAAGACATCTATCTGTTCCTTTATGAAAATATCTTTCTCTGCAAAAAAATCGATCTCTGCTCTCATTTTATCTTCAATACAATCTGTCCAATCATGAAAAACAATGGAAATCAGTTTCAAACGTTTCACTCCTTTCTGTCGTATCAGTAGTATGCGCTTAATAAAAAGGGATATACGATATGCTAAATAACATTTATTGTTTAAGCTGACAGCTGTAAAATAGGCAGGATGGATCCAAAATCTTTAATTTTTTGTTCCGCTAAAAAAATAGGGGTTACTTGATGTTTTCTTAAAAATTCCATAATGCGTTTATAGTCAGGGTGATGGAACAAACTTCCTAAAAAAGCCAATTTGTTTTTGCCTAACAAGCCCGAAGCCCCTCCAATCAGGCCTTCATTCAACCCCGGCAGATCGATATGTCCCGCAGAAATGCTTAAAACATCTATATCATGCTTTTCTGCTGCTCTTGCGATTCCCTTGTCCGATGTAATCATCGCATGATCATTTACAATGCATACAGAACATTTCGCATAGCCCTGCTTTACATGGATAAATGTTGTCCCCTTTTTTTCCAGTAAACGGCGCACCTGTTTATCCGTATAATTAAAATTATGTATTGCATAGTTTCCGAGCCTTGCTATATTATATGCAATATTATGAGGATAGTTCTTCGTCAAGGTGGTATCCCCTTTGATTACATGAAATCCCAGCGCTTTTAATTTCGTTTCAAATTCACGATATACATTAGGGGCAACAACAATATTTCGAGAATCAATTGGATGCAGAAAAATATCCGGATGGCAGGCAATTGCATCATATACATCGCTACAAAATGGCATTTTCAAGATTTCAATATTCATTTTGCGAATATTTTTTTCAATTTGTCTCGGAATTCGCCCATCGACAACGATCATCGAAACATCAGCAGTTGGTATCCATGGAATTTCTAAAAATCTCATCTCCATTCCGAGAAAACACACCTCTCTATTCTATTTATTTTATCCTATTATAACACTTCTACCCATATTCCATTTCTTTTTCATTTTTTATCATAAAAAAACAGCTTTTCCAGACGCATCTTGCGCCAGAAAAGCTGTTTTCCAATTTTTTTGAGCAATAGAAGTGATTTCCCTTAAGCTTGATTTTAAATTGGATTAAATTGAATGGTTTTATTGAATCTGCTTGCTTTTTAATATAATGCTCTATAGATTTCCAGCATATCTTCTCTGGTGAATGGTACATAGTTGTTAACGAGCAATCTTTGTTGTTTCTCGATAACGCTGTCTGTAAAGATTTCAATCTCTTCTTCTTTCATTCCAAATTCTCTTAAAGGTTTTTTAACAAGCAATTTGTTAAGAACTTTTTCTAATTCACCATATACATCTGCATCTGCATCGATATTGAGTATTCTTGCTAAGATTTCATTAATTTCTTTGATCTTTCCGTCTGGTTTTTTCTTGTTATATGTTTTGAATACTTCAGTGAAGAATTGATAGTTGGCTTCTCCGTGCGGAACGTGATAAGTACCTCCCAATGGATAGGACATTGCGTGTACAGCTCCTACACCTGTATTGCCAAAAGCGATTCCTGCAAAGTTGCTTGCGATTGCAAAGTCTTCCAATAATTCAAAGCGGTATTCTTCTCCTTTTTCAAGAATCGCCATGTAGCCGTTCATAATCATTTCGATTGCCTTAACAGCAAATATTTCAGTAAATAGATTGGATTTTGGAGAAACATATGATTCCACTGCGTGGATCAATGCATCAATAGAACTTGCTACAAAGAATTTATACGGAAGTCCCTTGATCAGTTCAGGGATTAAAACTGCATAATCGGCAAGCAATTCATCGGTAGCAAGACCCATTTTTGTTCCTTTTGATTTTATTTCCGCTATCGAAATATTTGTTACTTCGCTACCTGTACCGCATGTCGTTGGAACGATGATCAATTCTTTATCCCTTACAAAAGGAACTCTTTTCTCAAACAAATCTAATGTATTTTTAGCATCTTTAAATACAAAGAGTTTGGAAATGTCAATAACCGTTCCCCCACCGACTGCGATAATTCTCTTGATTTCTTTTTTAGGGAGATCCGCAAAGATCTTATCGATCATTTCATCGGAAGGTTCTCCTGTTCCATATTTTTCTTGGAAAATAAAATCTGCTTTTAGATTTAATTCTTTCATAAAAGGCTCATAGATAAATTCATGTGTTAATACAAGGTCGCCCTCTCCGATTTTAAATTCGTCTGCAAAATCTTTGAATTTTTCAAAAGAATGGATCTGGGGCTTTAGAGCAAAATTCTTCATTTTCATCCTTCCTTTCGTTATTTTCTATATATAGTCAAAAGCCTTGTTGCTGAAACCATAAAAATAAATACACTCATATAATCCTATGATTGGTGGGAGTTAAAACTTGCAAAAAAATCTCTTTTCATATTCTTCAATTAGTTGATCCCTAAAGTCAGGATGTGCGATTTCTATCAATGCTCTTGCTCTTTGTTTGAGCGTTTTTCCTCTAAGTTCAGCAATTCCATATTCTGTTACCACATAATGCACGTCATTTCGGGAAGTTGTCACTGCAGAACCTTCATCC
>JAMNXX010000116.1 GCA_023623095.1 Bacillota bacterium
AACATTGGGCAGACTTGGCTTTGATCATTGCAACAATCAACTGGGGTTTCTCCTATATTTTTATAAAAAATGCGATAGTTGTTTTGGAAACATTTAATTTGTTGGGAATCCGATTTTTACTCTCAGCACTCGGTCTAGCCCTTATTTTCCATAAAAGGCTCAAAAATCTTGATAAAGTAACTCGAAACGGCGGAATCCTCGTGGGAATTCTTCTTTTTTCCGCTTATGCAACCCATACATTTGGACTAAAATATACAACAATATCAAAATCTGCATTTATTACCGGGTTTGCCGCAATCATCGTTCCCATTTTGTCGGCACTTCTTTTTAAAAAAATACCCTCTTTTTCAACGATCATCGGTGTCATCATTGCTTTCATCGGAATTACACTTCTTACGTTAAATGGGGAAACGGGCTGGAACATCGGAGATTCTCTTACGTTAATTTCTGCTTTTTTCTTTGCTTTTCAAATTTTGATGGTGGGATATTATGCCAGAAAAGTAGACACCATCAATTTTACCATCGTGCAAATTAGCGTTATCGGTATATTGAGTATTTTTGCCAGCTTTCTATTTGAATCTCCTCAAATTCCTGTCGGAAAGGATATATGGATTTCATTGGTCTTTTTAATTTTGATATGTACCATCATGGGATTTATCATTCAAAATGTAGCACAAAAATACACTTCGCCAACCCATGCCTCCTTGATATTCAGCAGCGAACCTTTCTTCGCATCTATTTTCGCCTATTTGCTGATGGGAGAAGCACTTCATCCAAAAGGGATCCTGGGAGGATTTCTTATCGTGCTGGGCATATTGGCTGCCGAATTTAATTTTCATTTTGATATTTCCAAATTCAAAAAGAATCCATGCATCCAGCAGCCACAAAACCAAGATAATCCTTCTCAATAAATTTGCGCACCTCCGGTGCGCTCTTTTTTATTTGATTTCAATTTCAATTCCTTTTTTGCAAAAGATATCCGCAATCAATTGCCAGATTTCATCTTTCCCTTGACGATTTTCAGCAGAAGCAGGTATCAAAATATCTGTATCTTCCATTTGAAGTTTTTTCCGAATGATTTTTAATTGCTTGGATTGCTGCCCTCTGGAAATCTTATCTGCCTTTGTAGCGATAACAATCCCATGAAATCCAAAATGCCGAATCCAATGGTACATCTGCTGATCCTGCTGGGTCGGCTCATGCCGGATATCCACCAATTGAAATACTTCCAGCAAGTTCTTTCGATTTCTCAAATAGGACTCTATCATGTTTCCCCATTTGCTTTGAACATTTTTCGATACTTTCGCATATCCATAACCGGGCAAATCTACAAAACGAAATTGCTCATTGATTTCATAAAAGTTGATCGTCTGGGTTTTTCCTGGGCTAGAACTCGTCCTAGCCAACTTCTTCATGTTGACGAGCATATTGATTAATGACGATTTTCCAACATTTGACCTTCCGGCAAGTGCAATCTCTCCCAACCCTTCATCCGGATATTGCTCCGGTCGAACCGCACTGATGAGAAATTTTGCACTTTTAATTTTCATCTTGCTTCTCCTCACGAATGAGTGCATGTTCCAATATCTGATCCATATTTTCTACAAAAACGAATTTCATTTTCTTTCTGACATTATCCGGAATCTCCTCAATATCTTTCTCGTTTTCTTTCGGGAGTAAAACTTTTGTAATTCCTGCCCGATTCGCAGCAAGCACCTTTTCTTTGATTCCACCTACAGGCAATGTTCTTCCTCTCAAAGTGATTTCTCCCGTCATTGCCACATTCTTATCCACCGGAATTTTTGTCAATGCTGAAACAACCGCAGTCGCCATTGTAACACCGGCAGAAGGACCATCCTTTGGAATTGCACCTTCCGGAATATGAATGTGGATATCCATCTGCTGATAAAAGTCTTCGGAGATATTGAGTTCTTCGCTCTTCGATCGAATATAACTGATCCCTGCTCTTGCGGATTCTTTCATCACATCTCCTAATTGTCCTGTTAGAACCAATTTTCCTGTCCCTTTCATCGTTGTAACTTCAATAAAAAGCGTGTCTCCTCCTACGCTCGTCCAAGCCAGCCCGGTTGCGATTCCAACTTCATTTTTCTGCTGTGCTTTGTCATATCGATAGCGCTTCAGTCCTAAATAATTCTCCAAATTTTTTGTATTGATGCGAACGATCTTTGTTTTCCCTTCCACAATCCTCTTCGCTGTTTTTCTGCATAAAGCAGCCAACTGCCTTTCCAAATTTCTCACTCCGGATTCCCGTGTATAATAATTGATAACATCCCGAATGGTCTGTTCAGATATCTGAAGATTGTCTTCCTTTAAACCATGTTCTTTTTTCTGTTTTGGCAGCAAATACTGCTGCGCAATTTTTACTTTTTCCTCTTCCGTATAGCCGGATATTTCAATGACCTCCATCCTGTCTAAAAGCGGTCTGGGAATGGTCGTTAAATTATTTGCTGTTGTAATAAACATCACCTGAGACAGATCGAACGGTACTTCTAAAAAGTGATCTGTAAATTCTTTATTTTGTTCCGGATCCAATACTTCCAAAAGGGCAGAAGAAGGATCCCCCCGAAAATCATAACTGATT
>JAMNXX010000301.1 GCA_023623095.1 Bacillota bacterium
AGGATTTAACCCGGTGGTTTCAATATCGAATATACAAAATGGAACATCTTTGTATAAAGAAACAAAATTTTTTGGTAGATAAAGCGGTCCCGGTAGTTGACGCATGATGATTTCCAAAATATCACCTCTATCCTAGCTTATATCATAATATAATAACCCCTTAAAAATCAATCCGATAGTTGGAAGAAGCTTTTATTGTTGCTCCAGAATATAATGGTAGCAGGGGATATAAAATTGATGAATTGGATAGACAAGTGGACGCAGAAATTGTCGGAAGGAACAAAAATGATTTCCAAAAAAACAGATGAATTGCTGGAGATCGCTGAAATGAAAATAGCAATCAGGGACATGGAGTCTGAGATAGAAGATGCAAAATCATATATTGGAGAGCTGGTATATCAATATTATTTAAACACTCATGATCTGAAAATGCTTTCCGATGAAATCAAACAAAAATGTGCAGAAATATATGAAATGAATGAAGAGATCAACCGATTAAAGAAAAAATTAAATTTAATAAAAGGGAATCATTTTTGTAAATTTTGTGGTGAAATTTTAAATCCACATGAAAGATACTGTCCCTATTGTGGAAAAAAACAAGATTCAAAATAAAATAAAGGACCAACAAAAATACCAGTCTTTTAAAAGACTGGTATTTTTGTTGGTTTACGTTCAAAAGGGGTATTGGGAATAGAGATTATATTACAGAGGTTATCAGGGGGATAACCACTAAACTGATTATAACAAAATACGACAGGTTTGGCAACAGTTTTTCGCAAAAGAGAGTGAAAATTTTGGTTAAAATTTGGAAATATAGCGAAAAAGATCGAAAAAAGATATAAAAAGTTTTGAAAAAAGGAAACATAGTAAATATAAGATAGGAAGGCGCTTTACAATCATACCGTCTTCATATAAAATATGAAGATGCGCAAGATAAATTAATGATGATGGAGATGTTGCAGATGGAAGTATATTTTGATAATAGTGCAACGACGAAGCCAGATAAAGAAGTAGTAGACAAGATGGTGATGGCATTAACAGTTTATTATGGGAATCCTTCATCCTTGCATCAAAAGGGTGTAGAAGTAGAAAAAATGTTAAAGCAGGCTAGAAAGCAGGTAGCAAAAGCATTCAGAGCGGATACAAAAGAAATTATCTTTACCTCTGGAGGCACAGAATCAAATAATCTAGCGCTGTATGGAGCTTTGCACGCTAAAAAAAGACAAGGAAAAAAATTGATTACGACAAAGGTTGAACATCCTTCTGTTTTAAATGTATTTCGAAATATGGAGATGGAAGGGTATGAAGTAAGCTATTTGAATGTAGATCCATTTGGAAGAATTGATATAAAAGAGTTGGAAGATTGCTTATCAGAAGAAACAATTTTGATAAGTATCATGCATGTAAACAATGAAACAGGAACCATACAACCTATAAGTGAAGTGGGAAGGCTACTAAACAGATATCAGAATAAACCCTTATTTCATGTTGATGCGATTCAATCCTTTGGCAAGATTTTATTTACGCCGCAAGAAATTGGCGCTGACTTAATCTCTATAAGCGGACATAAAATACATGGACCGAAAGGGATCGGCAGCCTATATGTAAAAAAAGACTGCAGGATTGTCCCGTTATTATTAGGCGGTGAGCAGGAAGCGGGGATGCGTTCCGGTACGGAAAATGTTCCGGGAATTATCGGATTAGGGACAGCAGTAGAATTGATCTTCGATGATATTGAAAACAAGATTATAAAAATGAGAAAACTTAAAAATAGATTAATAGATGGAATTCAGACTGAAATCGATGATGTAAAAATCAATGGCATATCCGGGGAAGGCAGCGCTCCACATATTGTCAATATAAGCTTTTTAGGAATTAAGGGAGAAGTATTATTGCATATGCTCGAGCAAGATCATATCTATGTATCGACAGGATCCGCGTGTTCGTCAAAAAAGAGAGGGCAGAGCCATGTGTTAAAAGAGATGGGATTAAAGGATGAAGAAATAGAGAGTGCGATTCGATTTAGCTTTTCCCATCATAATAAAGAAGAAGAAATCGATTATGTAATTGAAAAGGTAAAGCATCACGTGAAAAATTTGCGAAAGATAATGAGAAGGTGATTTGATGAAAAAGACGTTGATTGTGAGGTATGGGGAAGTTGCCTTGAAGGGATTAAATAAACCATACTTTGAAAATAAATTGATACAACATATTCAGAAAAATTTGAGCGATTTGGGTCAATTTGATATCAAACGCTCAAATGGCTTGATATTTATTGATATGACCGATCATCACGTTCAAGATGTTATTGATCGTGTCATCAAAGTGTTTGGAATTGCATCCGTCAGCCCTGCATATGAACTGGAAGCAGATATGGAAGAGATTTGTAAAGCTGCCGTAATGCATGTGGAGGAAAGACTGGAGGAGGAGCCTTTTGCAACTTTTAAAGTTGAAAGCAGGAGAGGAAATAAAAGTTTTCCTCTTAAATCTCCTGAAATCAACCAGAAAGTAGGAGGATATATTTTATCTAAAGTCAATACGCTCAAAGTAGATGTACATAAACCGGATTTGCTTGTATATGTAGATGT
>JAMNXX010000278.1 GCA_023623095.1 Bacillota bacterium
AAGAGATACAAAAAAAGGAATGATTATACGAAATTAAAAGGAAAAGTATTTTCTCAAATGCTTTTGATCACAGTTTCCGCCGCTGTGACTGTTTATCTATTACGTAATATCCTGCGTGGACTGGTCGGAGATCGAATTGTTCTATTTTTAGTCAATGCTTTTCGTTTTAATTATTCAGATGCAAAGATGATCTATCAGTTGGTATTTCGTAACAATATGGAAACGATCCTTTTTGTTGTAAATCTAATATTTTTAGTTATCCTTTTTCGATTTTCTATTTCTTGGTTTACGAAATATTTTGATGAAATAAGCAGCGGAATGGATAAACTCACAGAGGAATCCGATGATGAGATTATATTATCACCAGAATTGGATTTCATGGAGAATAAGCTAAATCAGATAAAAAGCAAATTGGAGAAGCAAAAAAAAGCTGCACTTGACGCTGAACAGCGCAAAAATGATTTGGTAGTTTACTTGGCTCATGATATAAAGACTCCTTTGACATCTGTTATAGGATACCTAAGTCTTCTGAATGAAGCTCCGGATATGCCTCCAGAGCAGAAGACGAAATATGTCGGTATTACCTTGGAGAAAGCTTATCGATTAGAGCAGCTCATAAATGAATTTTTCGAAATCACCAGATTTAATCTTCAAACTATTGTTTTAAATAAAGAAAAGATAAACTTGCTTTTCATGCTACAGCAGATGGCGGACGAATTCTATCCGATATTGACTCCACAGCGAAAGCGGGTGTCAGTCAATGTGCCTGAGGGGCTTACTTTATGGGGAGATGCGGACAAACTAGCACGTGTGTTCAATAACATTTTGAAAAATGCGATAGCCTACAGCTATGAAAACAGCATCATTGACATTTCTGCTGAACAAAAAGACAAATATATAATAATATCTTTTACTAATAAGGGAGATCCAATCCCGCAGGCAAAACTTGATACTATTTTTGAGAAATTTTACCGATTGGATTCTGCGCGTTCCACAAACACCGGTGGAGCAGGGTTAGGTTTGGCCATTGCCAAAGAGATTGTCAAGGCTCATGATGGGACAATCTCCGTAGAAAGCAACACAAAAAATACCACTTTTACAGTAAAGCTTCCAATATGAAAATGATTTATCTATTCGTTTTAAGAAAATCTTAAGTAGTTTATAAGATAGAATTCCAACATGACTTCTTATTTTGTGGTTGAATGATATCATCACAGAATAAGGAGTTGTTTTTATTGTGGGAAAAGTAAGAAAGAAAAAATCAGGGATATGCATATTTGTAATGTTATCGATGATAGTTGTCATTGCTGCTTTTGTTTACAGATCCATCATTATTTCAGAGAACAACCAAATATATGAGATTGAATTTGACAATAGGACAACCCCGATTCCTAGGCCAATAGAACCTGATTTCACAGTTTCTATATCTCCCGATAAGTTAAACAGTTCTAATGCTATTTTGATCCGGTTAATAGATAATAGTGTTTTGATGCAAAAAAATAGTGAAGAAAAAATTTATCCCGCTTCTTTAACTAAAATGATGACAACCATTGTTGCAATAGAAAAATTACATGATCTGAATGAAAAAATCAAGCTTACCAAGTCTATGTTTGAGGGATTGTATGAAGCAGATGCATCGATGGCAGGTTTCCAACCGGGTGAAGAGGTAAGGGCAATCGATCTATTATAAGGAGTAATGCTGCCGAGCGGCGCGGAGTGCTGTATTGCACTTGCTGATCATATAGCGGGATCAGAGCAGAATTTTGTAAAATTAATGAATCAAAAGGCGGAAGACCTTGGCATGAAAAATACCCATTTTGAAAATACAACCGGTCTTCATAATGAAAACCACTATACAACAGTCAAAGAAATTGCGATCCTTTTAAGCAATGCTTTACAAAATGATACTTTTCGGGAGATTTTTACTACATTCCGTCATTCCACACTGCCTACTAATAAGCACCCTGGCGGAATAACCTTTTACAGCACCATGTATGAAAGACTTGGTAATCAAAACATAATTGATGGGAAAATTTTAGGAGGAAAAACTGGATATACTGATAAAGCCGGTCTATGTCTTGCGAGTCTCGCCAAAGTGGGTAAACAAGAATACATTCTTATTACAGCCGGTGCAAAAGGAGATCAATCGGAACAGTATAATATTATCGATGCATTAGCCGTATACAATAGTATAAGAAAATAATAAGTTCTTCATAAGAGTTTATTAAGATTTTGATAAGTTAAATTTCCAACATCGCCTGCCTGATTTCGATAAGATTAAACTATCGAATCGGGCAGGCTTTTAAATTTCCCAAAGGAGGTGGGAACATGAAAAGAAAAAGAATTACTGAGATGTTTCCGTTCTTACTGCCTATTCGTAAGAAGCAAAGAAAAATAATTTTCTATGCCAAGATGTACTTTGACGGGAACATTTACGCAAAAACAAAGTCTTCAGAGCTTTTGCACTTTTGTATATATGAAACCAAATCGAAGCTTCTGAATGAGAATACGGGTTTTGACATGATCTATCAGGAGAACAAGATTTTCAACTTGAAGCTCGCGGCTAAAGCCTTGAATGGTCTGTT
>JAMNXX010000319.1 GCA_023623095.1 Bacillota bacterium
CTGTAGGCGTAGGGCTCATCATCAAAATCTGGCTGCAATTGTTTGGAGGTATCTTATAATGTTATTGCAACTTTTTTCTGCTTTTTTTGCAACAGCAGGTTTCTGTATATTATTTAATATTCCTAAAAATGCGATCATCAAATCAGGCTTAGCGGGAACAGCCGGCTGGATTGCTTTTATGTACACAAATATGCAATTCCAGTCAATGGTTGTTGCCTCTTTTATTGGTGCTTCTGTTGTTGCTATCATGAGTGAAATTTTTGCTAGAAAATTCAAAGAAGCAGTAACCGTATTTGTTATTCCCGGAATACTTCCCTTAGTACCCGGAGCCGGCATGTATCATACGATGCTTGCAATCATTGAAAAGGATTTTGCTCAGTCAGCACTTGTCGGAACTGAAACCATGTTTATTGCAGGAAGCATTGCAATAGCCATTTTAATTGTCTCCTCCATCACTCGGATGATCACTCGCTCCCATTTGCCAGATAAAAAATAAAAAAACAATTTTATCAATAAAACTCTGCCCAAAGGATTCTCAATTCCACAATGGATTCTATGAAATTCTTAAAAACGAAGCTCCATTCAAACCGGGTTGCTGCCTCATTTGAATGGAGTTTTCATTTGTCATTTATTCAATGATTCTCGAAACAACCGGAGTGTATCGGGCATCTTTCTTTAAATGATTTTCATATATTTTAAGGGCAATATAGGTCAAAATGAGCAAAACCAACCCTATCAATATAGAATACAGTTCTAAGCCTGAAGTAAAACCTATTTTTTTTAAAATCGCGTGTCCTGCAACAATTCCTAAAATCAACATCAATAGCGGAATTCCATATACAATAAATGCAGCCGTTAAAACGTTATGAACTTTCATGCTGATTTCTACGACATCTCCTATTTTGGCATCTGCATTGTTCACAGCGATAATCTCCATGTCCATATTCTCTTTCCCATGTTTGCATGCACCACATTCGCTGCAGGCAGTATGCCTTCTTATTAGAACTTTTGCACGATTGTCTTCATATAATTGGAGAACTTTTCCTACATGATTCATCACACTCACCTCATTGTTGTGATTCCTTTTTTATACCCACAACTTATCTGATTCAAATCAATTTTCCCAGGGTAAAGAATTCACACAAAACTATCAACCTATTTCTCTATTTTGACTTGAATATGCAGCTCTTCTAATTGTTTTTCGTCCACCTCCGATGGATCCTCTGTCATTGGAGAGGAGGCGTTTTGTGTCTTTGGAAAAGCAATTACTTCGCGGATGCTATCATTTCCTGTAAGCAGCATCACAAGCCTGTCTAAACCATAAGCAATTCCGCCATGCGGAGGCGTTCCATATTGGAAAGCTTCTAGCAGGAATCCAAATTGTTTCCATGCTTCTTCTTCTGTGAATCCCAATGCCTTGAACATTCTTTGTTGTAAATTCGTATTATGAATTCGGATACTTCCTCCTCCTAATTCAACTCCATTGAGGATAATATCATAAGCCTTTGCTCTTGCCTGTCCAGGATTTGATTCTAGTAAATCAATATCTTCATCCATAGGAGATGTAAAGGGATGATGTTTTGCAACATATCTTTTTTCATCCTCGTCATATTCGAATAAAGGAAACTCTGTCACCCACAGCAATCGATATTCATTTTTATTTAAAAGCCCCAATTGTTTAGCAATTTCTACCCGCAGGTGACCTAAAGAATCGAATACAATATCAGGTTTATCCGCTACAAGTAAAATGAGATCGCCCTTCTTTGCCTCAAACCTTTCAATAATTTCCTCGATTTCTTTCTCCGTGAAAAATTTTGCAATAGGAGAATGAATCCCTTCCTCCGTTATTTTTATCCATGCAAGACCTTTTGCTCCATAAGTCTTAACATAATCCTCTAGTTTTTGGATGCCCTTTCTGCTAAAATGCGATTCATATCCATTAATATTGATTCCCCGGACATCTCCTCCGTTCCGAACTGCTTCAGAAAAGACCTTGAATCCACAATTCTCTACAATATCATTAATGCATTTTAATTCAAAGCCAAACCGTATGTCTGGTTTATCCGAACCATATCTTTCCATCGCCTCTCGATACGATATCCTCGGGATCGGAAGTGAAATATCCACATTGAGTAATTCTTTAAATATTTTTTGCAGCAAACGCTCATTAATTGCCATAATGTCTTCAATATCAACGAAAGACATTTCCATATCTATCTGCGTAAACTCAGGTTGTCTATCCGCTCTCAAATCCTCATCCCGAAAACATTTCACGATTTGAAAATAACGATCCATTCCAGAAACCATTAAAAGCTGTTTAAATAATTGAGGCGATTGGGGAAGTGCATAAAATCTTCCTGGATTGACTCTACTGGGAACCAAATAATCCCTGGCCCCTTCAGGTGTTGGTTTTGTTAACATCGGTGTTTCAATTTCGATGAAACCTTCTTCATCTAGAAAATCCCTTACGACCTTCGTGAGTTTGTGTCTGAATATCAGGTTTTTTGCATTCTAGGCTTTCTTAAATCCAGATATCTATATTTCAAGCGCAGATTTTCTGAAACCTCATCGTCATCTTC
>JAMNXX010000135.1 GCA_023623095.1 Bacillota bacterium
TATCGATAATGATCAACAATATTTAGTAGTTCGGCGATCAACTGTCCAATCCAAGGCAAATTTACGGTTTGTCTAAGGATATAGAATAAAATAGCAGCTAAAACGCTGATTCCTATCGCTGTTCCTAATCCTCGTGCCAATCCTCCAATGAAATTAGTATATAGTAATTTTTTCGGATTATTCATTATCTCTACGTAGTCAGCTATTTTGGCTTTTTCTAACTTTAATGAAATATCTTTCAATCTTTCCTCAATCTTAGAGAGGCGATCTTCTTTCATTTGTTTTTTCCTCCAGCCCAATCATATCCTTCTTTATATTTTTCGTATGATCCCCTTTTCATATCCCTAAAATCAATAGGAAAATGATAGGAAATATTTTTTCAAAAATTATAAAAAAAAGGATAGCAGTAAATATCCTATCCTCTTTCATCTAGTTTCTTTATATTCAGTTAAGGAATTTTCCCTACAAGCGTTCTAATATTCCTATCACAATCTGAACTGAATTTTTCACCGCCTTATCGATAAACTCATTAAAATTCACATGGGCAGTATTGTCTGCTTTATCCGATATGGAGCGAATAATTAAAAATGGAACATCATTCACATAGCAAGTATGTCCAATTGCCGCTCCCTCCATTTCTGTACAATATCCTTGAAATTCATTCCATAAAAATGATTTCTTTTCCGTAGATGCAACAAAAACATCTCCTGATAAAATCCGTCCTACTACAATCTTATGTTTCCAATCTTTTGTTTGCCCTGCTTCTACCGCTGCATGAATCAATTTTTCATCCGCTTTAAAGATATATTCATCCATCCTGGGGATCTGTCCCAATTTATAATTTCCAAACCCTGTTACATCCACATCATGTTCAATGACGTCAGAAGAAATGACAATATCCCCTACTTCCAGTTCATCATATATTGCTCCTGCAACTCCTGTATTGATAATAGCAGATACGCTAAAATTGCTGATGAGTATTTGCGTGCAAATTGCCGCATTTACTTTTCCGATACCGCTTCGTACGACGATAATCTCTTGATTATTTAATTTTCCTTGATAAAAATTCATTCCTGCAAAGGAAAGTTCTTTTTCCAGTTGCATCTTTTCTTTCAATATGTATATTTCCTCATCCATGGCCCCAATAATTCCAATCTTCATCACAATATTTCCTCCTGATCTTTATATCCAGTCATTTAAATCTTTTATGTTTCAATTAAACGGAAAACATGTGTTTTTCTTACTCTTCTTCATTTGTCTCTTTTGTTTCATCCGTTTCGTTTTTCTGTTCGGATTGAATCTTTACATCTTGAGTAATTTCATCAAAAATATTTTCAACTGCCTCCAACTGCGATTCCAATAAAGTCTTAAACCTCGTCTTAAAAATATACATTTGTTTTTTAATGTTCTCATATTCTTGTTTTATCTGCATAACTTGCTGATTGGCATCCTCTATGATTTTTTTTGCATCCATTTCTGCTTTCTGTATGATCAGTTCCGCTTTTTTTTGTGCATTTGCATTTACTTCCTGGGCTGCACTTTGTGCTACAATGAGCGTTTCGTTCAAAGTTTTTTCCAAACTTCTATATTTTGAAAGCTGCTCGTTTAGCATCATAATTTTGTCTTTGAATTCTATATTTTCTTTATATAATTTTTCATAATCGATGATGATTAGATCTAAAAATTCATCTACTTCACTTTCTTTATATCCTCTTATGCTTCTTCTAAATTCTTTATTTTGTATTTCCAGCGGTGTAATCATCTTTTCAACTCCTTCTTCCCACAGCATGTCTTTTGAGCATTTTCTCAATGGGTAAATTTTCAGAAATCATCGTTTAAAGCATCCGCAAAATCAAAGTTTGAAGAATATTCAATGCCAAAATCGCTAAGATAGGAGAGAAATCAAACATATGGCCTCCAATCCCAAATCGGAATAACAAATTCCTAAAAGGAGCCAAAATCGGCTCTGTCAGCTGATAGATCAATCTCGGAATGGTACTATATGGATTGATGTTTATCCAAGATAAAATGATTCTTGCAATAATTAGGAAATCAAGTACCGCAAAAAATCGGACGATCGATTCTCGAATAAGCCACATTTATTTTTTCACCACCTAGATTTACTATTTTGACCAGGGAAAAATGCCACTGTTTTTTAATTCTTCACTGATATTGCCAGATATATCTACATTGCTTGGTGCTAAAACAAAAATCGATTTGGAAACCTTTTGGATGCTACCGTCTAAAGCGTATACTGCACCGCTTACAAAATCAAATATTTTTTTAGCCAATTCTGGATCTAAATTTTCAAGGTTGATAATCACAGGTTTTCTGTTTTTTAAATTATCTACAATGCTCGGAGATTCTTCAAAGTCTGTTGGTTCATAAACGATGACTTTCATCTGCGTTGTCGTATGGATGTTTACAATTTTATTTTTTTTATTGGCTATAGGCGTTAAATTTTCTTCTTCTGTAACAACTGCCCTTTCCTCAACTTCATCATCTTCTTCATAATCATCTAAACCGATAAAATATTTTACTTTATCCATAAATTTTCCTGACATATTTTT
>JAMNXX010000284.1 GCA_023623095.1 Bacillota bacterium
ATTCCTATTGTAGGAAGCTTTGTTTCTGATGCTTTTGATACGATTATGGGCTATTCATTGCTGCTCAAAAATGCAGTAGGAAGCTTAGGATTAATTTTGTTGATTCTTATTGTTATCACACCTTTACTAAAAATATTGTCCTTTATTTTAATTTATAAATTGGCTACCGCCCTCATAGAACCGATTGTGGATGATTCGTTAATCAATTGCCTTGAAAATATGAGAAGTGCCATGATCTTACTGTTTGCCACCGTCTTAAGCGTTGCGATTATGTTTTTTATCACGATGACAACGCTTATCGGCGCAAGCAATATGGTTATGATGATAAGGTAGGTGTTTTCATTGCTTGAATTCTTAAAAACCTGGACGATTCATATCGTTACGGTCATGATTTTGATTACAATTTTAGAGATTTTAATTCCAAATCATTCTATGAAACCATATGTGAAAATCGTTGTTGGCCTCTTGGTCATGCTTTCCATTTTACAACCATTGATCAAAATAAAAAACGGAGAGATACAATTCGAAGAGAAAATTCTTGAAGCTTCAGAAGCTATCGACGAATATGCATTGTCTTTTCAAGCAAATTCCTTTCAAGAATCTCAAAATAAACAACTTATCTCTCTATATAAGATGAGAATCGAAACAGATATTCGGGAACGAATTGAAGCCCAATATCCAGTTCAAATCGTGAATATCCGCAGCGAAATCGAAGAAAACACAGAAAAAGAAACATTTGGTTCAATCAAATCACTACATATTGTTTTCGATAGAGATATTGACAGCAATCAAGTAGGAGAAATCAAAAAAGAGATTCATTCGCTATATGGAACAAATGAGAAAGACATCTATATCGATTCTAAATGGTAAAGGGGGATTCAAATGAAAATTTATAAAAAATTTCAAAGCTGCTTCAATAACAGTCAGTACAAAAAAGTGATCTATAACTTAACAGCATTTGTAATTATCATTGCTATTTTTCTAATCGCTTGGGATACATTTATGCCTAACAAAACAGATTCTGAAAGCGAAACAGCTGTTTATGAAAATGGAAACATCGAAGACCCAAAACAACATTTTCAAACATCACAAGAAAAAAAGTTAGAAAATATCCTTAGTCAAATTGAAGGAGTTGGAAAAACAAACGTCATGATTACATATGAAACGGGAACAGAGGTTGTGCCTGCTTTTAACGTACAAAATTCCAAGCAAGTAACAGAAGAAAAGGATGCACACGGAGGAACACGTAGCACGACTCAGGAAGATTTAACAAAAAATATCGTCATAGGAAATAAGGACAATGAAATGATCATCCTCAAAGAGATTGAACCTCAAATTAGAGGTGTCGTAGTTGTAGCAGAGGGTGCAGGGGATATAGAGGTAAAAAGCAAAATCATTGAAGCCGTACAGACCGTTTTTCAAATTCCGATGTCTAAAGTAATGGTATACGAGAAAAATAATCTTTAAAGAAGGGGGAAGAATAATAAAATGAAAAAACGAAATATCATCATGCTCTCCTTGATCGGCATACTTTGTCTCATTAGCTATTTTCACTATATGATCCAAAAATACTCTTTTTTAGAAACAACAAGTGAATTTGAAAAATATGAAGAAAATAAACTTGCAGAAATAGCACAAGAATCGAGCTCCCAAGAAGATGGCTCAGATTCTTCAAACGTAAAAGAAGTGAGCGCTTCTTCAGCAGAATTGTCGGATAAAGAACAAAAAGAAAAAGTAAAAATTCTCGATAGTAAAAATAATGAAATTGGTCAAGTAATTTCTGAAAGCAATGCAAATTTGGAAAGCAAGATTTTAAACAATGAATCTACTAAAAAAGCAAACTATTTTATTGAAGCAAGACTAAATACGAATATAGAACGGGAAAGGATTATTTCTCTTTTGAATGAAATCATCAATAATGAATATACAACTGAAGAAACTCGAAAAAAAGCAAATGAAGAAAAAATGAAATTGATCGATGCAATCAACAAAGAAAAAATCATTGAAAATCTGATTAAATCGAAAGGATTTGATGATGCATTAGCTCTTATAACCGATCATTCCGTAAGCATTATTGTAGAGTCCGAAAAGATTTCTGACTCGGAAATGGCAAAGATATTGGATATTGTTGTCCGGGAAACTCAGGCTTCTCCTGATAAAATAAAAATTTGGAATAAATTTTAGTTCAATTTGTAATGGTTCTGGTATTTTGATATAATATTTTGGAAGAGTTTCACCAAAAAATGAAGATACTAGATCCAGGGGGTGGGCTATTGGATAATCAAAATATTGATAATATGGAATACGGTCAGGTAAAGATTTCTGATGAAGTCGTTGCTGTAATCGCAGGCTTGGCCGCAACAGAAGTTCCTGGCGTAGCAGGTATGAGCGGAGGATTAGCTGGCGGCATTGCAGAAATGCTTGGTAGAAAAAATTTATCGAAAGGTGTAAAAGTAGAAGTAGGAGATAAAGAAACCGCAGTCGATCTGTTCATTGTTGTAGAATATGGTGCCAAAATTCCTGATATCGCATGGAAAATT
>JAMNXX010000060.1 GCA_023623095.1 Bacillota bacterium
GAAATCACCCAATCTGAAGTTTATGGGGAAACATTAGATATTGTAGTAGGCGATTTGGAGTTGGCATCGGGAGCATATGGACCCTATCCTTTAGATGACAAATGGGGGATATTTGATACTTGGGTAGGAATGGGCTTTGGGATTGAAAGGATAGCAATGGCCATGGCAGGCTATAAAAACATCAAGAGGGTTGGCAGAAGTACATCCTATCTTGACGGAGTAAGATTAAATATATGAGGATAGAGGCGCACCATGACGAGATTGATTGAAGATTGGATAAAGGATATCAGAGATGATATTGAGAAATATGAAGAAAAATTGGTAGAAAAGACAGGATTAAATTTTCTATCTCTTGCTTCGAATGCAAGCAATATTCCTATAGATGATTTGCTCGCTTCCATCAAAGAAAATAAGATTGGAGTGATTCCGATAACAAGCGGGAAAGGAATCATTGGTTCATTTGCAAGTTCTGTGGAAGCAGTGTTGCGTTTTATGGGATTTGATGCTTTTGTTACTGTTGACACAGATGTGGCAGGCATGTATGAGGCACATCAAAGAGGTGCCGCGATCATATTCTTGGCGGATGATAAAAAATTTATCGCGATCAATCTTAAAAAGAATATCTTTGTAGATAATGATCTCGCTACGGCAGCTGGATTTGTGTCTGCCATGGAAGGTGCTGCAGGTGGAAATCTAAAGGATATGGAGATATTGCTGATTGGTTGCGGAAAAGTTGGCAAGGAAATCGTCAATGAGCTGCAGAGAAAAAATGCAGATATTGTTGTACACGATAAGAACAAAAGCGTGTTGGAAGAAATGGAAAGGAAAGGATTTCGAGTTTTAAAAGATTCGAACCACATAAAAAAATATAGATGGATAATGGATGCGACGTCAACAGGCAATTGGCTCAAGAAAGACATGCTTCATCCCGCTGTTTTTATTGCAACGCCGGGGGTTCCTATCTCATTGGACTTCGAAGCATACAAACATTATAAGGATAGGGTATTGCATGATTATCTTCCGATAGGGGTAGCTGTGATGGCAGCAATGGCATGTAAATAAATCATTATTTACGAAATAGGCCATTTGATATAGACATGGGGGGTGGATCGAATGGATCGCATAGACTCTAAATCTATGCAGTCGGGTGTGACTCCCGAACTCCCCGCCAAAAGAAAGGGGGCCTTTGACGATGGCACGAAATCATATCCAGGAGGAGTACATCAACAAGGCAGCAAAAGGAAGGATGTTGAACAAACATGAAATTGTAGAATTATTGTTGATAGAAGATGAAGACCGGCTCCAAGCATTATTTGAAGCAGCAAGAAAAATAAAACAAAAGATATTTTCAAACAAAGTATTTTTATATGGATTTCTCTATTTCTCTACATGGTGTAGAAATGATTGTAATTTTTGTTATTTTAGAAAATCCAATGTCATCGATCGCTATCGAAAAACTCCGGCAGAAGTATTGGATATAGCAAAAAGATTGGCAGATTCAGGGGTACATCTTATCGATCTTACAATGGGCGAAGATATGAAATATCATGCAGAGAATTTTGAATCCCTTTTAGATATTGTTGAAAGAATCAAGAAATCAATAGGGTTACCTGTCATGATCTCGACAGGGGTACTGAAAAATGAAATCATCGATGCATTTGCGAAATTGGGAACAGAATGGTATGCATTGTATCAGGAAACACATAATCGAGAATTATTCAAAAAGCTTAGAGTATTTCAGGATTATGATGAACGCATGAATGCGAAGTTATATGCGCAACGAAAAGGGATGCTAATTGAAGAAGGCATCCTAACTGGAGTAGGAGAAACACTTGAAGATATTGCCGAGTCGCTTCTGGCGATGGGAAAAATCAATGCAAATCAAGTTCGAGTAATGAGCTTTATTCCCCAAAAAGGGACTCCTATGGAGAATATCAAAACTCCAGATAGAAATATGGAACTAAAAATCATAGCGATATTGCGTTTGATGTATCCGTATGCGCTGATTCCAGCATCTTTGGATGTGGACGGGATCAGCGGTTTAAAAAATCGAATCCGCGCCGGGGCAAATGTAGTTACATCGATTATTCCACCCAAAGAAGGTCTGATGGGTGTTGCGCAAAACAGCAAGGATGTTGATGATGGAGGTCGTACAGTTGAAGGTGTGAGAACGATTTTGTCAGAAATGGGAATGGAACTTGCAACTGTACAAGAATATAGAAGTTACATAGAGAACAATTTTCATGCAAGAAGGATATGCTCATGAACAGGATAGCGATTGTCGGCGGCAAGCTGCAAGGGGTAGAGGCAGCGTATCTATCGAAAAAGGCAGGCCTTCAGACCGTATTGATAGACAAAGAAGAAAATGTGCCGGCGAGGGGATTGGTAGATCGTTTTATCTGCTGTGATATTTTAAAAAAAGAATCTATGTTGATCCATGAATTAAAAAAAGTTGACTTTGTTTTACCTGCTTTGGAGGACCAAGAAGCATTGAAAGTGCTAACAGAAT
>JAMNXX010000282.1 GCA_023623095.1 Bacillota bacterium
ATACCCAAAAAGTTCCGATTCAATTAAGTTTTCCGGGATAGCTCCACAGTTGATTTTAATAAATTGTTTGTTCTTTCTGGAACTATTTTTATGGATAAACTTTGCCACCTCTTCTTTTCCGACACCTGTTTCCCCTAATAACAAAACAGTCGTTTCAACTTTTGCAACTCTCTTTGCCATCTGCATCAGTTCCAACATCTTTTTATCATTCATGACCAAATCTGTTGTATCGAGTATCTGCAAACGCATTTCTTCTATTTCAGAATAATATTTTTCCGCCAATTCTTTGTTTTTTTCCAGCTGTTCCTTTAAACTCCAAAGTTCTGTCATATCTCTAACATTGGTAACGACCATAACGATTTCATCATTATCGTCAAAAATCGGCGTACTCGTCACCAGCACTTTTTTTCCTGTATTAAATTGTTGTTGAATCGTTGTTACCTTTTTATTTTTTAACACCATCAATGTTGCGGACTCTGAAATATGCCCTTCTTTTTCTAAATCAGCCATATTTCTCCCTAATAGTTCTTCTCGCTTCAAACCACTGATTCTTTCATAAGATTTATTTACCTTTAGCGTATTTGCTTTTCCATCCGTAATATAAATTCCATCATAAGAAGATTCAATCACCGCATCTAATTTTTTGGCTAGATCACTGCTATCTTCTAAAAAATTTAACGTCCTTTTCTCCTTCGTTTTCTTTCCTTTCAAGAAGTTTCACCTCAATGATTTTATACCCATTTTTATATTTTCAATCTAGTTAATATTTTTATATTTCAGCAGTCCTAAAATTTGGAAGTTTTTATTCTTATCTTGATAAGGAAACAAATATTTTATAATTTTATTTTCCCATATTCCTTCAATAATTACAAATATAAAATTATCATTTTGATCAATGAAATGTTTTCTTATTTTTATAAACAAAAAAACCGGTATACACCAGTTTGTATATATTTTTAAGCAAGCGAAAGAAAAACTTATTGCTGTGCTTCTCGATAAAGTCTTTCTAAATGTTCTTTATCAAAATGATATTTTGTATTACAAAAATGACAGATCAACTCCGCTCGGCCATCTTCTTCGATCATTTTTTGAAGTTCCTCTGCGCCTACGCTGATCAAAGCTTTTTCTAATCTCTCCTCTGAACAATCACAAACAAGGCGAACTTCCGTTTGTTCTAATATTTCGATATCGAACCCTTCTAGCACATTCTCTAAAATCTTTTTTCCATCTGCTTCATCTTGAATCATCGTTGTAATGGAAGGAATCTCAGAAAGTCTTTTCTCAAGCCTTTCAATGATTTTATTGTCCGCTTCAGGCATCAATTGCAGAATAAATCCTCCTGCCGCTTTCACGGTATAATCCCTGTCCACCAAGACCCCTAAACCTACCGCAGAAGGCTGCTGTTCAGAATATGCAAAATAGGCGGTGATATCTTCTGCAATTTCTCCGGACACCAAAGGAGCCTGCCCGATATAAGGCTCTTTTAGCCCCAGATCCTTGATAACAACTATTTTACCGTTTTTTCCCACTGCTTTCCCAACATCTAGTTTTCCATCTTCTCTCAAAGGTAAGTCTACATAAGGCTCCGCTACATATCCTTTTACATTTCCCTTTGCATCTGCAACAGCCAAAATTTGTTTTAAGGGACCGTCTCCTGAAATCTGTATAGACAATTTATTTTTATCTCCTTTTAGCATAAGTCCCATCATTGCTGCTGCAGTAAGCGTCCTTCCCAATGCAGCCGTTGCAACAGGAGTTGTATCATGTATCTCTCTCGCCTCTTCCACCAATCCCGTCGTAATCGCTACAAAGGCTCTGATATTTTTATTCCCTGCGATTGCTCGGAGAACATAATTCTGCATATTGATCTTCCTCCTACCTTAAAATCCTAGAATTATTTTTTGAATATAAAGTATTTGAACAATTCATCAGCTGCCTTTTTTGTTTTCAATAGAAACAATAAAAGCCCTGACTTCCAATCAGGGCTTTGGTTTCGCTACACGTTTTATAAAAGCATTATACTCTCACAACGTTGGTAGCTTGGGGTCCTTTTTCTCCTTGTACTACTTCAAATTCAACTTCCTGCCCTTCTTCCAACGTTTTGTATCCATCCATTTCGATAGCTGAGAAGTGCACAAAAACGTCTTCAGCGTTTTCCCGGGAGATAAATCCATACCCCTTTTCAGCGTTAAACCATTTTACAATACCTTTTTCCATTAAAACAAGCCTCCTAACAATTTCATACATTAGTTACTTCTTACCGCTTCATTCTATCACAGTTATCATACGATTGTCAAACAAAATCTTAAAACGCTCTCTCGTCAAACCCTTAGGTTTTCTGGCAAACAAAACAAATGCGTTCGCTATCATAAGAAGGAGCTTGGAAAGTAAATGCCTCAAAGCTCTCCTTCTTTGTAAAATTTGCTGCATGCAGACAGTTCAATATTTCACTCTCATGATAAGCCCGTTGGCTATGGCTTTCCTGATATTTTTTATATCGATCCCCCTCTTTAATAAAAAGAGTCAAATCAAAATCGCAGATGCATCGTTCTGCATCAAAATAATTTTCCCATATATATGAAACATCTTCATAATTTTCAGCATATGTATTATTCGCAAGGATCGTGGATAATTTATACCAGGAACTGATATCGAAAATAAACAGCCCCTTCTGCTTTAGATGGCGATAAACAGATTGAAAAAACAAAATCAATTCATCCTCACGGGTAATATAATTAACGCCATCGCATACACATAGGATCGCATCAAGTTCCGTAGGTAAAATCAGTTCTTTCATATCTTGCTGCAGATAAATCACATCCAAATTCATATCTTCTGCCTTTTCTCTCGCAACAAATAACATATCCTCGGAAATATCCACCCCAATGAGATTATACCCTCTTTGTGCTAAAATATTCGTAATACTTCCTGTCCCACACGCTATATCTGCAATATTTTGAGGTTTCCACTCATATCGCTCGAATATTTTTTCGATATAGGACGCCCATGCAAAATAATCTACATCTTGCATCAGCACATCATATACCGATGCAAATGCACTGTAAGATTCCATATTTTTATCTTCCTTTCTAAAGGTTTTCGTATCATCCATCTTAAAAATGTTAAAATAAGCGTGTAAAAGAGTGGAAATCATTTTTTCAAAAGCCTCAATGCTTTCTTTTCCTTAAAAGATTTCCTTTTATATGCTATAATAATCAGAAAAGGAGTGGTTTTTATGAGCATTGAACGATTCAAATCCATCATAGAAAACAGCGATAATATCGTATTCTTTGGAGGAGCAGGTGTTTCCACCGAAAGTTCTATCCCTGACTTTCGCTCGGAAACCGGCTTATTTAAAACAAGCACCAATCGCTCTTACCCACCGGAAGTGATGTTAAGCCACAGCTTCTTTATGAAACACCCTGAAGACTTTTTCCGATTTCACAAAGAAAAAATGATCCATAAAGACGCAAAACCAAATCCTGCACATCATGCTTTGGCAAAACTCGAAAAGTTAGGAAAGCTCAAAGCCGTCATTACACAAAATATCGATGGCCTTCACCAAGCCGCAGGATCAAAAAATGTCTTGGAATTACATGGTTCTGTACATAGAAACTATTGTATGAAATGTAAGAAACGATTTGATCTCGATTACATTCTCAACAGCCCGGACATTGTTCCCAGATGCGATGCATGCGGCGGTATCGTAAGACCGGACGTCGTGTTATATGAAGAAGGATTGGATAGTCATGTTCTATCAAAGGCGGTTGATTATATTGAAAATGCCGATGTTTTAATTGTAGGAGGCACTTCCTTAGTGGTATATCCTGCCGCAGGGCTTGTGAACCATTATAGAGGAAATAAATTGATATTGATCAACAAATCAACTACTCCCTACGATCGCTACGCTAGCCTCGTGATTTCCGACAGCATCGGAAAAGTATTCAGCAGCATCTTATAATGGGCAAAAAATTCTCCTTTCTTGTCTTCAGGCGGGCATTTATCGCATCCATATGATTTCTATCTGTCGGCACTGCGAAAAACTGTCCGCCATCTATTTTGTCTTTTCTCGTTCTTATATTATAAATGATTTTCTTTTTAAAACCACCTTTCTAAACAAAAACAACTGCTCTTATTTTCTGCCGACTTATTCCTTGGTGTAGATAAAATAAAAAAACAAAAGAGATAGATGATTTCTCTATCCCTCTATTGTTTCGCTTCTTCCTTCTTTTTAAGCTGCTTTTTTCTAACGGCAATCAATCCGCCAATGCGACCTGTTTCTTTTGCAGTAAGACCTCCCCAGCCTAGCTTTTCCACTTTATCCAGCAACCCCAATTCTTCTGCAATTTCAAGTTTCCATTTGTCTTCAATCGTTTCTATTTTCTTTTTTTTATTTTTCATGCTATTTTTTTTAGACATGGACACCCCTCCTCTATAAATAGTATGAGTAAGGGGCGCCTTCTTTATACTTTATTTTCCAATCAAAGTATTTATGTTTTATTTTCCAGGCGCGCTTTTTTATTTTGCGAGCCAGAACTTTATTCGCAGCCACATGTGTTGGATAATAAGATATGGATGGTAAATCGATTGTTTTGTTTATCCATCCTATCATAAATATCCTGTATCAATTGAAATATAACTCTCCTTGCCCCTCGAACTGTCGTAGAGAACGTCCCAATTTCATATTCCACAGAGTAGCTTTGAATCAAATCCAATACCTGCTGGATCTCTTCCAGATAATTATTTGTCCCAATAGGAAAATAAGCTATCTGGCATGATGCTACTCTGTCTTTTTCCACAGTGCACATATATATCCGCCTCTCTCCCGCGTTGAAAATTCTTTCTCTTTTTCCCAACTGATCTGTTCTTCCGGAATATCAGGAGGAATAAACAGGCATTCTCCGCTGTCCACAAGATGCTCCAAATCAAGATTTTTTAATTCTTCCAAAGTTTTAAAATGCGCATGTCGGAATACGCTATCCTTCTGAAAAGTTTCTGATAAATATAGCTTTCCCCAATGGCTGTCTTTATGAATCGTCCCAATCAGCAATTGTCCATCTCGCTTTAAAACGCGATACATTTCTTTATACGCTTCTTGCGGTTTTTCAATAAATTCAAAAGCAGCCATGGAAAATACAGCATCGAATGTATGATCTTCAAATTGCAAATGATAGATATCCATCACCTGAAAATCGATATCCAAATTCATTTTTTGAGCCTTCTTTTTTGCTATTTCCAGCATTTCCTCCGAGATATCAATTCCGGTCACACGGCAGCCTGCTTGAGCAAGTTTTATGCTGAAATTTCCTGTCCCACAACCTGCATCCAGCACATGCATTCCTGGTTTTGGCTGAAATAGCGAAAATGCAAGCTTCGTCTCCACTTCATCTACAAATCTTCCTAATTTTGTTTCATACCACTGATCATATTCATTAGCAATCTTATCAAATACAGCCATTCCGCGTTCAACTCCCTACAATATATTTAAAATCTTTTCTTTCAAACGATTAAAATCATCACGAACAAAACTTTGAGCATCCCGAGGCCTTGGAATATGGACATCAAAAGCTGCCTTCACTTGAGCCGGTCTTTGCGAAAGGACATAAATTTTATCGGATAAAAAGATCGCTTCATCGATATCATGGGTAATAAAAAGAATGGAGGCATGTAATTTTTCCAACAATCCAAGCAGCCAATAATGCATCTTTCTTTTCGTAATCGCATCCAATCCGCCAAAAGGCTCGTCCAAAAGCATAATATCGTTTGAAAACAAATAGGTCCTTAAAAGTGCCGCTCGTTGGCGCATTCCTCCTGAAAGCTGAAAGGGATAAGATTGTGCGAAATTTTCCAGGCCAAAAAGGGGCAAATATTGGCTCGCTTCCTTCCTCGATTCTTTTTTAGACATCCCTTTCAATACAAGGG
Organism: Bacillota bacterium; assembly: GCA_023623095.1. Taxonomy (GTDB): domain Bacteria; phylum Bacillota; class Clostridia; order Peptostreptococcales; family Thermotaleaceae; genus JAMNXX01. Next base: position 5,923 of record JAMNXX010000282.1, read on the forward strand.
GTATGGATACATTATCCAGCACGGTCTTCCAAGGCAGGAGCAAGTCCTTTTGATACATATAACTGACTCTGCCCGTCTTTCCTATATAATTTTCTCCTTCTATCAAGATCGTTCCTTCATCTGGCTTTAATAAGCCGGCAATGATATTAAACAAAGTACTTTTCCCGCAACCACTCGGACCCAATACGCTTACAAATTGGTTTTCTTTCAGTTCCAAGGATATTCCATCCAGAACGCATAGATCACCAAAAAATTTTTTTACTTGAAGCACCTGAACTTTATTCGGGGAGCTGTTTAAGGGATTATTCCGGTAAAAACTCATTCGTAAACGCCTCTTTTGCCTCAAAAGGTTTATCGATCAATCCTCTTTTTCTCATCCAGTTGGCATAATTGTTCCATATCTCTTCTTTCATTTCTCCCCATCTAGGCGCATCTGCTTGATACTCTTTTGCAAGATATTTTTGGCTGGCAATCACTAATTCTTCGTCAAGTTCCGGTACATTGTCCAAAAGGCACTGCGCTGCTTCCTCCGGATGTTCAATCGCATATTGGTATCCTTTTGCTGTTGCTTTTAAAAATTTCCTTGCTAAATCAGGCTCTTCACTGAGCAGCTCTTCGTGTGCAACAATAACAGGGGTATAAAAATCTAAATCCGGATCCAGGTCCTGAAGCTTGATAAAATTCAAATCTAAATTCTTAAGCTCTGCCGCAACCCCATCCCAGCCATAATATATCCATGTAAAATCAACATCTTTTTCAACGCTCGTGAAAAAATCTGCGGCTCCGATATTGATCATTTGCAATTTTGAAAAATCTGCTCCTTCTTTTTCCATCAACGCTTGAAGCAGTTGTTCCTCCATCGGAGAGCCCCAACCGCCATATTTTTTCCCTTCAAAATCTTTTGGAGAGCGGATATTTTTATGAGCAGGAGAAGCAAATCCGGATGTATTATGCTGTATAATCGCCGCGATCGCTCGGATCGGTAAAGGCGTATCCGCTGCCCTCGCATAAGTAACTTGCTCTTGATAACTGATTCCAAAATCCCCTTGACCTGCAGCAATAAATTCTGCGCTTCCTCCCTCAGTAGGTTGGATAATTTCCACATCTAAACCTTCTGCCTCATAATATCCTTTATCCTTTGCAACATATAAGCCGGTATGATTCGTATTCGGTACCCAATCTAAAAGCACCGTCACCTTTCGAAGCCCTTCTGTCTTTTGAACAGTTTCCGAATCGTTACCTCCCTGACAGCCCGCTATCAGACTGATGAGCAACAATATATTGATTAAAAACAAAAATCTTTTTTTCATCACGATATCTCCCCTTCATTTTGATTTGGTAATTCCTTCGTCCATGGCATCAATTTGTTTTCGATGATATGGATGAATTTGACGACGAAAATACTGCACAAAGTAATGATGACAATCGTAGCAAAAACCTTATCGATAGAAAATGAATGGCGGACCCTGAGCATATACACTCCCAATCCCTCTTTTCCCCCTATCCATTCTCCGATCACTGCGCCCATGATGCTGTATGTCCCTGCAATTTTCAACCCTGAAAAAAGTTGGGGAAGCGCTGCAGGAATTTTCACCATTCTGTAAATCTGAAATGGGTTCGCCCCCATAGAGCGCAGCAGATTTAGCAACTCCTTGTCCACCGAAGCCAATCCCTCGATAAAGCTGACAGCAATAGGGAAAAAACAGACCAGTATAACGACTAAAATTTTAGGCAGATACCCGTATCCAAACCACATTGCAAACAAAGGCGCCAGCGTAACGATTGGGATCGTTTGGGATATCATTATGATAGGGTATATTGCCTTTTTCAATAAGGGAACCCAGTCAACCAAAATGCCCAAACCTGCTGATAAGAATACGGCAATCAAAAAACCTATCCCTGCTTCCAATACTGTAATTTTGATATGCTCGAACATAATCGGAAATGTTTCCAACAATGTATGAAAGACGCTTATCGGCGAAGGCAAGATAAACGGGGGAATCCAATCTAAAATCGCTATGAGTTCCCATAGCCCGATCAGAATAGCCCCAAATGCAATCGCTACTCCATTACCTTTCCCTATATTTTGAAATTTTTTCATCTATCGTCACGCCTTCCGGCTTATAGTCGATTTTTACTACTGAAATAACCCGACTGGCTCCTTCGCGAATGCATATTTCCTGAGCCTTTTTTACGATGTCCAGCAGCACATCCAATTCTCCTTCCAACGTCGTTTCCATAGGTCCTACTTCATATTTACAACCGGAATTTTCAATGAATTTGATCACTTCATCAACTACGGGATACACCTGCTCGTCCGGCACGATCGGTAATACTTGTAAGCTTAGATTTGCAACAGACACTTTTCTTCCTCCTTCACAAAACAAAATTGATCTGAAAAAACAAAATCCTTTACCCAAAAACTGGATAAAGGATCGTCTTTTCGAGACATCTCGCGACAAATTTTCCCTCCGCTGGCATTATCCAGTTCAGGTGCTTAGGGTCGGAACAGATACTAGTTCCCTCTCAGCCAAATTCATTTAGCTCCCCTTCATATTATTAAATTGTAAGACCTATTATAATACATTCCGCGCACTTCGTCAAAGTATTTTTATGAAAGTATTTTTATGCCGGTTCATAAACTTAACTGCTTATCTGAAGAAAGGCAATATATCCATATAAAATCATTGTTAACAAAATAGGCAAATATTTCAGTTTCGGAAGCTTTTCTTCCAGCCAGCCTTGCTGCATCATTTCAAAAGCTACCGCTCTTGTTGTTTTTTGTCTAAGGTGCCGGAAAAGAAAATATGCACCCGTTCCTGTAATCAGTGTAACGATTCCCATCAAAAAAGCACCCGCTATCAATTGCGATGTATTCGGCATCTGAACAGCATTTGAATCAGACAGAAAGCCATTTTTTAGATAGAGGTTTCCCAAAAAACTGATCGTAACGGCAACCCCATTATTTGTAATATGCCCGATTATCCCAGCAAATAAAGAATCAGTTTCATATACCAAATATCCAAAGATAACGCCCAATACAAATGGTCCTGCAAAGTTTTGAATATTAAAATGAAATAACCCAAACAGCAGTGCGGAAATCCAAATGGCTTTTTTCTTTCCCAAACGCTCATAGGCCCGCATTAAAAAGCCTCTGAAAAAAATTTCCTCACAAATCCCGGCGGATATGGCGATAATCCCCATCAAAAGCAGATATTCCGACACCGTATGGGGTGTGGGAATCGGCATCTGGTCTATTGTCCCAAACAAGCTAACAGCCACCAGAAAAAGAATATTAAAAAATAAAGCAACCGGATAGCTTAAGATCGTAATCAAGATGACGAATATCATATGCCTCCCTTTTAGTGGGTTTATTCTCAAAAATTGCTTTTTATTTTCCCTTTTCCAAAATAGATAAATCAATGGCGGAAGTAAAATCAAAACATATTCGGTAAGCAAAAGCCCTTTTTTGATATCCTTATACTGTACGTAAAATCCGATCGTTAAAAGTAAAATTGCCGTTAAAAAGTATACACTATTTGCTCCCAGCATACTTACTCGATATCTTGTTTCCAATTCTCCCACTTCCTTTTTCATACTTTTACAATTCCTGTTCGAGCTTCTATTCTGATTCTCCTCCTATATTTATCTGGATTTTTAATTTCGGGCTTGATTTTATATGATACCTTTTCGAAAAGAGGATTGTTTTTTGCGGCCTGCCAAACAGTTGACACTCATAAAAATATGTGTTACGATACTTTCAAAATAAATAATTATATTCTTATTAGCGTTGTGTTCTAGAGGTCGCGATAAACAATGAGTACTTTAAATGCAGGTTGAGAGAACCGTTATCGACATCTAAAGGAAAGGGGTTTGTCGCCGAAGTGTATAATCTGTTCTCTCCGGATTATATGCTGGGGCTATACTGAATAAGTATAGCACTGTCATCGATAGGGTTGCCCAACCCATCGATGGTGCGCTATTCACAAGAGGGTAAGTTATATTCCGCAGGCGATTCTTAATGACGGCTAAGGGTACTTTCTCCTCTTAGTCGTTTTTTATTTTCTTCCTCTTTCTTGTAAAATAAATTTGAATTTTTTCATCAAAAAAGTTCCAAAAAAATAAAAATAATATATACTGAAAAATTCCCTCAACATTAAAGGTGTATCGGAAATCACTTCATGCGAAAGAAGGATAGAAAATATACGCTGCAATATCGGAACTCATCTATCTTATTTTTTAAAAAGGAGGTTTTATCATGAGCAGAAGAATAAATCTTGCAATTGTTGGTGTTACAGGAATGGTCGGAAGAACTTTTTTAGAAGTGTTGGAGGAACGTGATTTTCCTTTTGAAAATCTCTATGCATTTGCCTCATCGAGATCTGCGGGACAAAAGATAACTTGCAAAGGTAAAGAATATACTGTAGAAGAATTGACAGAGGACGTTTTTGGCCGAGATATCGACATTGCTTTATTTTCTGCAGGCGGCTCCATTAGTAAAAAATTTGCACCGATTGCCGCTTCGAAAGGAGTTATCGTTGTAGACAACAGCAGCGCATGGAGGATGGAAAAAGATGTTCCGCTGGTTGTACCGGAAGTCAATCCTCAAGATATCGAATGGCATAAAGGGATCATTTCAAATCCAAACTGCTCTACAATCCAAGCTGTCGTGGCTCTAAAACCACTTCACGATCATTATAAAATCAAGCGGATTATTTTTTCCACCTATCAAGCTGTGTCCGGCTCCGGCGTAAAAGGAATCAAGGATTTAGAAGAAGGATTAAAAGGAAACGACCAGCTTCTTGCGTATCCCCATCCAATTGCAAATAACTGCCTGCCCCATATTGATGTATTTTTAGAGAATGGTTATACAAAAGAAGAAATGAAAATGATCGATGAAACAAAGAAAATCTTAAACGCTCCCGATTTAAAAATCACTGCAACAACTGTAAGGGTACCTGTATTTTACAGCCACAGTGAATCGATCAACATTGAATTTGAAAAACCGTTCGAGGTGGAAGAGGTCAGGGAAATCCTCAGAAATGCCCCAGGAGTTGTTGTTCAAGATGATCCAGAAAACAACATATATCCACTTGCAAGAAACGTTGCAAACACAGACGATGTCTGCGTAGGTAGAATCCGCAGGGACTTTAGCGTCGAAAACGGATTGAATCTTTGGGTCGTAGCAGACAATATCCGAAAGGGTGCAGCAACAAATACAGTTCAGATTGCGGAGTTGTTAGTTCCGACCCTGAAGTAAATTGCATAAAATAATTATAAACTGCTATTTTAAAAGAAAGGGTGGTTTTGATGAATTTATTCCGTGGTTCTGGCGTCGCATTAATCACACCTTTTAAGGATGGAAAAGTAGATTTTAACAAATTAGAAGAGCTGCTCAATTGGCATGTAGAGCAAAACACCGATGCCATTGTCATTTGCGGAACTACCGGTGAAGCATCTACCATGACGGATGAAGAAAGAAAAGAAACGATTCGATTCACGGTAGAAAAAATCAACGGTCGCATCCCCGTTATCGCTGGAACAGGCACAAATTGTACAGCACATTCTATCGAACTGAGCAAATACGCCGAAGAGGTCGGAGCAGACGGCGTGCTCGTTATCACCCCTTACTACAACAAAGCGACACAGAAAGGATTGATCGCCCACTTCTCTGCAATTGCTGAAGCTGTAAAAATCCCAAATATCATCTACAATGTCCCCGGCAGAACAGGGGTCAACATCCTTCCCAGTACTTTAGCAGAATTGGCACATAAATACCCCAATATTTGCGGTGTGAAAGAAGCTAGCGGCAATATTGCACAAGTGGCAGATGTTGCACGTCTGGTTCCGGATGATTTTTATATCTATTCAGGCAATGATGATATGATCGTACCCTTGATGTCATTAAAAGGTGATGGCGTCATCTCTGTAGTTGCAAACGTTGCGCCCAAAGATACACATGATATGGTTCAAAAATTCATTGATGGAGATGTCCAGGGTGCTTGCGATTTGCAATTAAAAATGAAACCATTAATCGATGCATTATTTATTGAAGTAAATCCAATTCCTGTAAAAACAGCGATGAATCTAATGGGAATGGATGTGGGTGAATTAAGGCTTCCTCTGACAGAAATGACAGAAGGAAACTTGAACATATTGAAAACGGAACTTCAGAAATACGGCCTATTAAAA
>JAMNXX010000128.1 GCA_023623095.1 Bacillota bacterium
GATGGAGGAATATATGGGCAAGGAGTTTCAGGGTGTTATTTCGACAGAATTAGGCGGAGCCAATACGGCGATCGCTTTTTATACAGCTGCAATGCTGGGAAAATACATTATCGATGCGGATCCGGCGGGAAGATCGGTGCCCGAGCTGCAACATTCTACTTATTATATCAACAATCTTCCAATTGATCCGATCGCAGTAGCGAATGAATTTGGGGATAAGGCTATCTTTACAAAAGTCGTCGATGATTTTCGAGCGGAAGCGTTGGTTCGTTCCTTAGCCGTGGTCAGCAAGAATTCAATCGGGGTTGTCGATCATCCGGCAAAAGCAAGAGATTTAAAAAAGGCTGTCATACCGAATGCAATTTCTTATGCATTAAAGATTGGCCAATCCTATCGTCAGGCAAAAGAAGCAGGAGAAAATCCAGCGCAAAAGGTAGCAGAAGTGGGAGAAGGGATCCTTCGATTCAGAGGACGAGTCAAAGAATTTGATTGGAAAACGGAAGCAGGATTTACAATAGGAAATACGATCCTCGAAGGAATCGATACATATCAAGGCGATGAATATAAAATCTGGTTTAAGAACGAAAATATCATTTCGTGGTTAAACGGTACGATTGATATGACAGTTCCTGATTTAATTTGTATCTTTAATGAAAAAACAAAAGAGCCTGTTACCAATCCATATTTTGAAAAAGGGATGGAAGTGGCAGTCGTCGTCCTTCCAGCACCTGAAGAATGGACGACAGAGCGCGGTTTGGAGGTATTTGGTCCTAAGAGTTTTGGATATATGGTCGAATACAATCCGATGAAAAAACGATTCAAATAAAATAAGTGGAGGGTTCAATGTGGAACTGGACAGACGGATCGAAAGCTACCGAGAGGATATGATTCAGTCTCTGCAGGAGTTGATTCGAATCAGGAGCGTAGAAGGAGAACCCAGAGAAAATATGCCCTTTGGAGAGGGGCCTTATCAGGCGTTGAACTATATGCTCAACTTGGCAAAATCTATGGGTTTTCAAACGCTCAATGTGGATAATTACGCAGGACATATTGATTTGGGTTCCGGAGAAGAGACGGTAGGCATATTGGTGCATGTGGATGTTGTTCCGGAAGGGGAAGGCTGGACGTATCCACCTTATGGGGGAGAAATCCATGACGGGAAAATTTACGGCAGGGGGGCTATTGATGACAAAGGCCCCGCTATTGCCGTTTTATATGCGATGAAAGCAATTCAGGAGTCGGGACTTTCGATATCTAAAAAAGTCCGAATGATACTGGGAACCAATGAGGAGACAAATTGGGAAGATATTCCGTATTATCTTGAGCGAGTCAAAAAACCGGATCTTGCTTTTGTTCCTGACGCAGATTTTCCGGTTATTCACGGAGAAAAAGGAATCCTTGTACTTGATTTAAAGAAAAAACTGAATCAGCCTTCCAAGGGAAATCTTGTTTTGGAAAAAATTCAGGGAGGAAATGCTCCGAATATGGTTCCGGATGCGTGTACGGCTGTATTGCTTGTAGAAGGGAATATTCGGCAGGATGTAGAAAATATATTAAGAAATTTCGTAAAAGAAACAGGTTGGGATCTATCTTTGAAAGATATTGGGTCTGGAAAAGTCGTGATTTCTTCTAAGGGAAAATCGGCTCACGGCAGCACACCGGAAAAAGGGATCAATGCGATCTCACAACTCATGAAATTTTTAGGAGAATTGCCGTTTGAAGATTGTGGAGTAGGAGAATTTATCCGAATCTATAACCGTCATATTGGCATGGAATATTATGGAGAATCCATTGGCTGCGGATTTGAGGATGAAATATCCGGCAAATTGATTTTTAATGTAGGAATGATCTATGTAGATGAGAAAGAAGCTGCCGTTACGGTAAATATTCGGTATCCAATTACAATTTCCAGCCAAGAAGTCTACCCCGGTATGCATCAATCGTTAAAGGATACCGGTATTGAAATCATTGAACAAGAAGACATGAAACCAATTTACATACCTGAGGATCATGAATTGATACAGAAACTCATGCAAGTATATCGAGAGAAAACGGGGGATATGAAAAGCAAACCAATCGTTATTGGTGGAGGGACTTATGCAAGAGCGATAGAGAATGCAGTAGCATTTGGCCCTTTATTTCCGGGACAGCCCGGTGTGGAGCACCAAAAAGATGAGTATATTTCGATCGATTCTTTGCTCCAATGTGCAAAGATCTATGCAGAGGCGATCTATCAACTAGCTAAATAAACCTAAAGGATAACTTCTGATGGGCGGAATGCATTCTTGAGTAGAATGCATTTCTGCTATCTGCATAAAAATAATTCAAAGAGATGTTTGGGAAAATAAAAATGCATTGAAACCTGAAGCCTTTAAGGGCAGGTTTTAAAAAATACGCTCATTTAAAAAGGAGAGTGAAATGATGAAGTTTTGTTGGTGCACGATCATGGTGAAGGATATAGAGGAGTCTTTGAAATTCTATAAAG
>JAMNXX010000256.1 GCA_023623095.1 Bacillota bacterium
TGAATGACGTTCATGCAGAATTTTCTACAATACCTGAAGGAGAACGTGCTCCGCAAGCATCACAAACTCATGTTCATGAATTTTTAGGAAGTACAAAAATAGCCGGCCAGATTCCACACAATCATCGTTTTGCAGGTGTAACGAGTGAAGCGATTCCGCTTCCAAACGGGGATCATAAACATGCTTTGCTGACGAACACGGATTTTGCGATTGGACATCTTCATGAAATTGGTGCGGAGACGGGTCCTGCCATACCGGTTTCTAATGGAAAACATGTCCATTTTGTTGAAACAATTACGACGATTAATCTTGGACATTCTCACGAAGCAGTCTTCGCTACCTTAATTGATGAGCCCCTTGAATAATATTTTGGGCTGCTTCTACCGAAAATGCTAGAGCGACTTTGAAAAGTTGCTCTGGCCTACATCATGATCGCGTGAATGTTAAATAGCACAAAGATAAATGAATAAAATGATTGGATTTTTATTTTAAGATAACGATATAGGCAACCAAAGCGGCTTATTTCAATTCCACAAGATCATATGTCCGGCTGCCCAACCCGATATTTTCAGCATACTGGAGCGTGTACCTGCCTTTTCGGAATACTTTTCTGTTTTCTCTTTTATCCAGCATATCGAGGCAAGCCTGATCGATTGCTACCGGGTCTGTGGAGGCCAAGATACCGATATCCTTTGCGATGGGACGCATGGAAAGCCCGACACAATCGCAATTCCTTGTGATATTCAAAGCAAATGTGATATAAATATTTTCTTTTCCCTTTGCGGCTGCATATGCGTATTCTGCCAGCTTTTCTTCAAATCTCTTTGTAATAAAAGAGGCAATCCAATTGCTGAATATAGCCTTATAAGGGCAGGCAGCCATACAGGCAGCGCAGCCGACACATTTATTTTTATCGATTCTTGCTCTTTTTCCAACGAGGATCGCCCCTTCCGGGCAATTTGCAGCGCATGCCTTGCAAGCCCTACATTTGATGATGTTGATTTTAGGTATAGAATTTGAATGTTGCTCCAGTTTTCCGCCTTTGGAAGCGCAGCCCATCGCCAATTGCTTGATTGCCCCTCCGAAGCCGGCTAACATATGTCCTTTAAAATGGCTGAGAACGATCAGCTGCTTTTCTTCAGCAATGGATCTGGCAATTTTGCAATGGGTAAAATTTTTTTTATTGATTTCTACGAGAACATAGTCTTCTCCATATTCTCCATCCCCTATAAGAACGGGGACTCTTGTAAAACCATGTTCTTTTGCCAATTTTAGATGATTCTGCATCGTATTTCTCTGTCCCCTATAGAGGACGTTTGTTTCAATGAAAGCTGTGCGGATCTTTTTTTCCTCTAAATAATCGATAATGCCGTCAAAATTTTTTGGCTCGATAAATGTTTTATTTCCTTTCTCTCCGATATGAACTTTTAAAGGGATGAATGAATGCAATTTTATTTCTTCTTTTTCCACGATCATTTTCAGCAATTCAGCAGCCGCAGCATTGACTTCCTTCGTTTTAGAATAAGAATCAACAGGTTTAAAATAGACGTTTGGCATAAATACCCTCCGTTTATTCAATTTCTCATGATGAAGGAGCGCTTTTTTTATTATCAAAATAATCTTCCTACAAGGATGATATTCTTATGGACAAATCAGATCAAGGGTTTAGCGAAGAGAAAAGAAGAAAATATTTCAGTAAAAAGGCTGTATACACTGAAATATTTTCAAAAATGACAACCAGATTATCATTTTTGAAAATGATTTAATATTTTGAAAACATGTGCATTTCAATCGGAAGGGAAGAAAGGATTCATAATTTTCTTATCGATTATTCTCAAATTTGATACTTTTTTATTGAAAAGGCGCCTTTTTCCGATAAAAACAGGAAGGAGGCTTTTGTTCGTAGGGCGCCGGGATGGAGGATAACGGGGAAAATACCTAACATTGGTATGGATTTTGCAAGTCTTATACAAAAATGGGCAAAAGGAGGGGTTTGCTTGAAAAAGGCAGGACGATTTGAGAACAAAGTAGCTTTTGTGACAGGGGTAGCAGGAGAGCACGGGATGGGATTTGCTGTTGCAAAAGCATTGGCAGAAGAAGGAGCATCATTGGGGATTGTAGATGTATCGGAGAGAGTCCATGATCGGGCGAAAGATCTGAGTGCAATGGGGTATGAAGTGATGTCTTTTGCTGCAGATCTGACAGTTCGAAAGGATGTAGAACAGATTGCAGAAAAAATGATAAAGGCTTACGGGAGGGTTGATGTTCTTGCAAACGTAGCGGGAATGGCCTTTTTTGGAAGGGATGAGATTTTTAAAGATGTGGTCGATCTGACGGAAGAAGAATGGGATTTTAGCATCAATATCAATTTAAAATCGACATTTAACTGCATCAAAGCTTTTCTTCCTCATATGATCAAGAATCAGTATGGGCGGATCGTAAACGTATCCTCTGTAACAGGCCCTTTGGTTGCAAATCCGGGAGAATCTCCTTATTGTGCAGCCAAGGCAGCGATCTTAGGATTGACGAGGGCGTTGGCACTGGAAGTGGGGAAAAAGGGGATTCTCGTCAATGCGGTGGCACCCGGCTGGATCAAAACCGGAGCGAGTACAGAGGGAGAGATTGCAGGAGGAGCGAATACTGCTTTGGGAAGACCCGGAACTCCTGATGAGGTGGCGAAGCTCATTCGGTTTTTGGCCTCTGACGAGGCGAGCTATATTACCGGCCAACTGATTGTAATCGATGGGGGAAATATCATTCAAGAGTATAAAGGGCCAAGCGAATTGTATTATTAAAATACATGGATAAAACAAAGATGAAGAGAAAGGTGCCCTTGAAGAATACTTTATTGCATTATTACAATATGCGAATAAAATCTATGAAAGGAGACTGGATATGGAGAAAAAAGCATTTGTGCATCCCTATATTCCCAATTCAGTGCCGGAAGTAAGGGAAGAAATGCTGAAGGCAATAGGGGTAGAAAGCGTTGAGGAGCTCTACGCGGAAATACCCGATCACCTGCGGTTTAAGGGGAAAATGAATTTGCCGGAAGCGATTCCTTCTGAATATGAGTTAAAAAGGCATGTGGAAGGGATCTTATCGAAAAATACAACATGCAAGGAATATCTGAATTTTCTCGGAGCAGGCTGCTGGCAACATTATGTACCGGCGGTTGTAGATGAGATCGTCAACCGATCCGAATTTTTGACCGCATATTGTGGAGGAACCTATTCAGATTTGGGAAAATTTCAAGCTAGATTTGAATTTTACAGTTTGATGGGGGAATTATTGAATCTGGATGTGGTCAGCGAACCTACTTATGATTGGGGGACTGCCGCAGGATTGTCTTTGCGCATGGCTTCCAGGATTACAGGGCGTAATGAGGTTTTGGTTCCGAAAATCATCGATGGGGATCGGTTATCGATCATCAAGAATCTCTGCCAGCCGGAGACGATGTCGCATCACATTGCCGTTCGATTTGTCGACTATCGCAAAGAAAGCGGATTGCTGGATATAGAGGATTTAAAGAGAAAGATTTCCTCTAAGACGGCAGCGGTCTATATCGAAAATCCTACTTATCTTGGCTGCATTGAAAATCAAGTAGAAGAAATATCCAGGATCGCAAAGGAAAATGGCGCATTGTTCATCGTAGGGGTTGATCCGATTTCCCTTGGGATTCTGGTACCGCCCGGAGATTATGGTGCCGATATTGTATGCGGAGATATTCAACCTTTGGGGATGCATATTCTTTGCGGGGGAGGGCAATCCGGATTTATTGCATTTCGGGATGAAGAAATTTATGCGGCAGAATGTCCGCTGGCCTTGTACAGCATCGCCCACACCGATCAAGAAGGACAGTATGGTTATGTAGAGGTATTGGCAGAAAGGACTTCCTATGGATTAAGGGATAAAGGGAAGGATTGGGTCGGAACGGCATCGGGATTATGGACGATTGGTGCAGCCGTATATTTATCGTTGATGGGACCTCAGGGGATGCGAGAAGTAGGAGAAACCATCATCCAAAATGCCAATTATGCGAAGAAATTGATCGGTGAAATCGATGGAATAAAGACGCTTTTTGACAGCACATTCAAAGAATTTGTGATTAATTTTGACGGCGTCGGCAAAACGGTAAAAGAGATCAATCAAGCATTGGAAGAATATCAGATATTTGGTGGAAAAGATTTAAGCAAGGAATTTCCTGAGTTTGGAAACAGCGCATTATATTGCGTAACCGAAATTCACTCAAAATCAGATATTCACAAGTTGGTGAGTGCATTGAAGGAGGTCGTGAAATGAAAGATATAAAGCTGAAAAGATATCATGGTGCTTCCTGGGCTGAGCCGCTGATAATGGAATTAGGAAGAAAAGGGGAGCGAGGCATCATCCCTCCGAAAGCCGATCAGGAAGTCAGAGATACCGTAGGGGAAGCGAGCAGCCTGATCCCTTCTAATATGCAGAGAAAAGAAGATGCAAATCTTCCGGAAGTTTCCCAATATCACGTGCTGCAGCATTATCTCCGTCTTTCTCAGGAAACGATGGGAATGGAAACGGGGATTGATATCGGAGAAGGTACTTGTACCATGAAATACAGCCCGAAAATGCATGAACAACTTGTGCGCTCGGATAAGATGGCAGCGCTTCATCCGCTGCAGCCGGAGGAGCATTTGCAAGGGATTTTAGAGATCACCTATCAATTAGAGCAATTTCTGAAAGAAATTTCCGGCATGCATCGATTTAGTTTTCAACCGGGAGGTGGTTCTCATGCGGTATATACAAATGCTTGCGTTATGAGAAAATACCATGAATCCCGAGGGGAATTAGAACAGCGGGATGAAGTCATTACGACGATCTTTTCCCATCCTTGCGATGCAGCAACACCGGCCACAGCAGGATTTAAAGTGATCACCGTTATGCCTGATGCCAATGGTTATCCGGATTTGGATGCATTAAAGGCAGTCGTATCCGAGCGTACAGCCGGGATCATGTTCACGAATCCGGAGGATACCGGAATCTATAATCCGAGAGTGGCAGAATATGTAAAGGTCGTTCATGATGCAGGCGGTTTATGTTTTTACGATCAAGCCAATGCCAACGGCATTTTAGGGATCGCCAGGGCATTTGATGCAGGGTTTGATGCATGTCATTTCAACCTACATAAAACATTCTCATCTCCTCATGGTTGTGAGGGGCCGGCCGGCGGGGCTTACGGAGTCAGAGAGGAATTGGCACCCTTTCTACCGGTACCCCTTGTGGATTTTGACGGAGAAAAATATTTTCTTGATTATGATAGGCCACTCAGCATTGGAAAGATAAGAAGCTTTTTAGGTAATTTGGAATGCGTTATGAGAGCTTATGCATGGATTATGAGCTTGGGAGCGGATGGACTGCGTACAGTGGCAGAAACGTCTGTATTGAATAACAATTATCTCGATAAGCTTCTCATGGAAATCAAGGGAGTCAGCAGGCCCTATGCGGAAGGGAAAAGGAGATTGGAGCAGGTGCGCTATAGCTTAGAGCAGCTGAAAGAAGAAACAGGAGTGGGCACGGAGGATGTCCGTAACCGAATTATTGATTTTGGAATCCAAGGATATTGGATGAGCCACCACCCGTGGATCGTTGCCGAGCCATTTACACCGGAACCTTGTGAGACTTATTCTAAGGCAGATTGCGACTATTGGGCAGCGGCGATCCATCAGGCGGTGAAGGAAGCCTATGAAAATCCTGAATTTGTTATGAATGCTCCCTATAATCAAGCGATTGGCAAGATAAAAGATCCATCGGTTGCAGAAGACCCAAATAAATGGGCCATGACGTGGAGAGCGTATCAGAAAAAATATAGAAAGAAAGAGCGTGAATGATGAAGAAAAATCTCGGTCTTATCGTCAATCCGATTGCAGGCATGGGGGGAAAAGTCGGTCTGAAAGGGAGCGACGGAAAAGAAATACTGCAGAAGGCCATTTCGCTGGGGGCAGTCCCTCAATCTCCCGCCCGTGCGATTTTAGCATTAGAAAAATTAAAGCCGATCCGAGATCGGATTCAAATCATTACCTATCCGGGTCAGATGGGAGAAAACGAGGCAAAATCACTGGGATTTCATACGCAAGTGATCGGAAGCATCGTAGAGGGACAAACCACACCGGAGGATACGGAAAATGCTGCAAAGGAGATGCTGAAGCGAAAAGTGGATTTGATTTTATTTGCAGGTGGGGATGGAACGGCGCGCAATCTATACAATGCGGTAGGAGATCAGATCCCTGTACTGGGGATTCCTGCAGGAGTGAAGATCCATTCGGGGGTATATGCCAATACCCCTGCCAATGCAGGAAACTTGGCAGCGAAGTTTTTGTCAGAGGACAGAAAGATACGATTGAAGGAAGCAGAAGTGATGGATATCGATGAAGAAGCTTTTAGGCAGGATCGGGTTTCGGCTCGGTTGTATGGATATATGAAAATCCCTTTTGAAAGAAATCTTGTTCAAAGTGCGAAGGCCGGAAGCGCACCGGGAGAAGCGGCTTCCGTGGAATCGATTGCATCCCATGTGGTACAAAATATGGAGAAAGATTGCCTCTATATTATCGGTCCCGGCACAACAACAAGAGGGATTATGGAAATGCTCGGCTTGCCGAACACATTGCTGGGAGTTGATGTGGTTTGCAACAAGCAGCTCGTCGCTTCCGACGCCAATGAGGAAATGCTGCTGAAGATAGTAGATGGAAGAAAGGCAAAGATCGTGGTGACGATCATCGGAGGACAGGGATATATATTTGGAAGGGGCAATCAGCAGATCAGCCACAAAGTGCTCCGCTCCGTAGGGATAGAAAATATATTGGTGATATCTACGGAGAGCAAGTTGTTAGGCTTAAAAGGGAGCCCTCTTTTAGTCGATACAGGCGATCTGGAGATGGATAAAAAATTAGCGGGATATAAAAAGGTGATTACCGGTTTGAATAAATATATTGCTTATAAGGTAGCATATTGAGTTTTTAGTTTTTATTTGATGGAACAACAAGAGGGGAAGCTGAATAAGCTATATTAATAAAGATATGGAGGGAACCCGATGAATGGTATTCAGCTTCCTATTCAAATCATACCTAAAAGAATAACGATGCTAAATCTCGATGTATTTTATCCATTTATTATTGCAGGGACAAATCCAAGTGCAATGCAGCGGATGAATCAGCAGATATACAATCTTGTAAATCGATTGATAGTAGAGCAGGGATATTATCAAAGTCCCCAAATGACGCAGGTCAACGGATATTTTGAGATCAAAACGAATGAACGCGGTGTTCTCAGCCTCTCGATTATCAATTACACCTATCGCTATCACGCGGCACATGGACTTACGGTGATTCGTTCACTGACATTTGATATTCAAACAGGGAGAAACTATTTGCTTTATGAGCTATTTAAACCCGAATCAGATTATATAAAAATACTTTCCGAAATGATACAGGAACAGATCGAAGAAAGGGATATTGTATTGCTTGAAGAATTTAAAGGGGTTCGCCCCGATCAAGATTATTATATAGCAGATAAAGCATTGGTGATCTATTATCAGCTTTATGAATTAACAGCATATGCGTTTGGATTTCCGCAGTTTCCAATATCGGTATATGCCCTGCAGGATATCATCAAAGAAGATAGTCCCCTAGGAGTGATGTTAGCGAATAACTAATCAATATAATTTTTATGAGAGAAGCATTTTTAATGGTTTAGAAATCCGATAGATGAAGAAATCAATCTATCGGATTTTTGTATGCAAATGGTTGGATTTCTTTAAACTCTGGCTGATTATTCCTTTTTTGTTTATCGATAAAATGATAAGGGTATGTAAAAAAAGGGGTTTTCATGGCAAGGATATCAGAAAAATATGGGTATTTGTTATGAATTTATAAATCATCTGCATGAATAACCGGATTAGAGAAAAAATAGAAATATGTGAAAAAAAGTATTGACACCGAAAAAAATTTATATTATTATATATTTGTAATCATTACAAAAACGATATAATTACAAATCCATACTAAACACAATTCAACCATTGATTGTTTGCAATGTATATTGGATAGGAGAAAGCGAAGATGGTAGAATCGGTTAAAAACTTATCAGAAAAATTATCAGAAAGAGGAATTAGACCTTCATATCAAAGAATAAAAGTGTTGGAGTATCTTGTTCAAAACAGATGTCATCCTACTGTGGATCAGATATTTAATCATTTAATAAAAGAGATTCCTACTTTATCGAAGTCTACGATTTATAATACGGTAAACCTGTTTATTGAATCCGATTTGCTAAAGCCGATAGGAATCGAAGACAATGAAGTAAGATATGATATTGATACTTCTGATCACGGACATTTTAAATGCGAATCATGCGGAAAGATTTTCGATTTCGCGATCGATATCGAAAATCTCACAACAGAAGATTTAAAAGGCTTTAGGATTAACGATAAAAGCGTGTATTTTAAAGGCATCTGTCCAGAATGCCTTAAAAATAAAAAAGATAATAAAAAAATATAAAAAATAGGGAGGAAGAAAAATGAAAAGTTTGAAAGGAACAAAAACAGCTGAAAACCTCTTAAAATCATTTGCAGGGGAATCCCAAGCGCGCAATCGCTACACTTTTTATGCATCCATAGCAAATAAAGAAGGCTATAAACAAATGGAAAATATCTTTATAGAAACAGCGGACAATGAAAAGGAACATGCAAAAAGATTTTATAAATTCTTACTTGAAGGGTTGGAAGGAGATCTTCCTGCAACGATAGAAATTAATGCGGGATACCCTGTTGCACAAGGAAACACATTGGAAAACTTAAAGGCAGCTGCAAACGGCGAAAACGAAGAATGGTCAGAACTTTATCCGTATTTTGCTGATGTTGCGGACGAAGAAGGTTTTCCTGAAATCGCTACGGCTTTCAGAAGGATTGCAGATGCTGAAAAAAGACATGAAATTCGATTTAATAAACTGATCAAAAACATTGAAGAAGACAGAGTATTTTCAAGACCTGAAAAGGTTGAATGGAAATGCGGAAACTGCGGCTATATTCATGAAGGAACGGAAGCTCCGGAAAAATGTCCTGCATGTGTTCATCCAAGATCCTACTTTGAAATTTTCTGTGAAACCTATTAAAAAATATAATCAATTTTCAATAAAACAAAATGGCATATATGATATATGCCATTTTGTTTTTAATAAAGCAAAAAACAGGCAAAAGCTTTCTACTCTTATCTACTTCATAAGCTCACCGCATATCTAATAGAAAATCACAGAGAGCAATTGTGGGAGTTTTTATGGCGAAAGGATTTTGACCCAATAGACAAAAGGATCGTTTAGTAGACGATAAATTTGGAATAATAATAAATATGGCATTTGAAAATATATTTAGCATGTCTATTTTATCTTCAATGTAGACTGCTTCCCCCAAAAATATTTTTAAATTTTGATCTAGATCAATGTATGCTTTCTTTAAAGCCGATATAATGAAAACACAAAAAACAATAGGAGGGATAGGATTATGAAAACAAAAACTTATCAATTGGAAACATTAGCATGCCCAACCTGTATGGCGAAAATTCAAGGAGCATTGAAGAAAACGAGGGGGGTAACAGATGCAGAAGTGATGTTCAACTCCAGCAGAGCAAAGGTTACATTTGATGAGAATGTGGTAGAGTCTGAAACGATTAAAAAGACAATCGAAACATTGGGCTATAAGGTAATCGGAGAGAAATAACCAGCTTACGAGTGAAGGGGGAAGGAGGATGATTCCATTAACAAAGGCACAAAGAGTCATTATCTCAGGGATTCTTGTGGCATTATCCTTTGTCCTTAAAAATACAATTGGGCAGCAGCTCATTACCAATATTGTGATGATAATTGCTGCGGTGATTGCAGGAACACCCATACTAAAAAATGCCCTAGCTGCTCTAAGGTATCGGATCGTTGGCATTGATGCTTTGGTATCCGTCGCTGTCATTGGAGCGATGTTTATAGGAGAGTACTGGGAAGCAGCGGCAGTAACATTTTTGTTTATGTTTGGTGAATATCTGGAATCCAGAACGATTGAAAAAACCAGATCTTCCATCAAGTCCCTATTGGAATTAGCCCCGGATATGGCGAGGGTGATTCGGGACGGAGTAGAAATAGAAGTTTCTCCGGAAGAGGTTATCCAAGGAGATAAGGTTGTGATCAAGCCCGGGGAAAAAATTTCTGTAGACGGAACGGTGGAAGAAGGAACAGCTTATGTGAATCAAGCAGCAATCACAGGAGAGTCGATACCGGTTGCAAAAAATAAAGGAGATACCGTTTTTTCAGGGACGATTATTGAATCGGGCTATTTAATTGTTCAGGCAGATAGAGTAGGAGAGGATACTACATTTGCAAGAATCCTTCAAATGGTAGAAGAGGCTCAGGACAAGAAAGCCAAGACGCAGAAATTTCTCGAACGTTTTTCCAAATACTATACCCCTTCTATTATCGTTTTAGCGATATTATTATTTCTGTTTACAAGAGATTTGGTATTGTCTTTGACACTGTTGGTGATCGCTTGCCCCGGGGCCCTCGTGATCTCCACCCCGGTTTCTATTGTTGCAGGAATTGGAAATGGTGCGAAACACGGGGTATTGGTTAAGGGCGGGGAAATCATGGAAGAGCTGGGGAAAATCAAGGTGCTGGCATTTGATAAGACAGGCACATTAACAATTGGAAAGCCGATGGTGAATCGCGTAAAAGCATATGAAATGAAAGAAGAAGAACTGCTTCGAATCGCTGCAATCGCGGAAACTTATTCTGAACATCCTTTGGGGAAAGCGATCATGGATCGGGCAGAAAAGGATATCGGAAAAATCACGCAAACACCGGAAAAAGCGGAGATCATTACCGGTCAGGGACTGAAAGCTGTTATTGGCGGAAAAACTTTTTTGGTAGGAAACCGAAAATTATTTTTGGAAAACAATATAGAAATAACAGATGATAAAGAAGCATATATTCGAGCAGAAGAGGAGCAGGGCCAAACGGCAGTCATCGTTGGAGATATCGAGAAGGTGCTAGGAGTCATATCGATTGCAGACACGGTAAGAGAGGATGCAAAGAGATTGATTGCAAGCTTAAAGCATCTCGGGATAAAAAAAATCGTCATGCTTACAGGGGATAATCAAAGGGCGGCCAAGGCCATATCCAATGAATTGGGTATCGACGATTATTATGCAGAATTACTTCCGGAAGAGAAAGTTCGGGTGCTGACGGAGTTGCAGGAGAAATACGGAGTGGCGGCGATGGTAGGAGACGGAGTCAATGATGCACCTGCCTTGGCCTCAGCAGACTTAGGCATCGCAATCGGTGGTGCGGGAACAGATGTAGCAATGGAAATTGCTGATGTGGTTTTAATGTCCGATGAGATCAAAAAGCTGTCTCATGCCATCGGTTTGAGCCGTGCCACAGTAAGGAATATGAAGCAAAATATTTATTTTGCCATATTGGTAGCAGGAGTTCTTTTAGCAGGGGTTCTCGTGAAAACAGTGAATCTATCTTTCGGGATGCTCGTTCACGAGTTAAGTGTACTGCTGGTTGTAATCAATGCCGTAAGACTTCTGGGCTATGGAAATAAAGGCCGATCGAAAAAAGAAGTTTCCATTTAAAGATAGGCAGCACTGATTTATATCTACTTAATGCAGCCGGAAAGAAAATGAGATATATCGCTTAAATAGAGGGAAAAGCAAAAGACAATGATGTCTGGACGAATTTCAATCGTATCGTATGGAATGCCTTGGATAAAAATTTATTCAGGGCATTTTCATATATTTTTTGGTAATTTTTCCCTATGTGTTTTTGTAGCATTTTTTGAACATCCAGCGAAGAGCCGGATTGCGCTTGCCGGTGAAAGTCTGGCACGAGGAATTGCTAAGAAGTCCGTTAGCTAATTTTAGTTCGTTTTCGGAGATATCATATACAATTTGCTTCTTGAAACAAAAAAAGGGCTTCTCAGCCCAATATTCCTCATCGATCTTTTATTCTTACATAATCTTTTTCTGTTACAATGCTTTTATATGCAGGTCTTA
>JAMNXX010000077.1 GCA_023623095.1 Bacillota bacterium
ACTCCTACTAATACGACATCTTTCACCCCTTTGTTTCTTTCAATGATCTCATGTGAGATCCGGGTAATGGCTCTTTTCATCCCCTGCTCATCCATAATCTTTGCTTTAAATTTCATCTTCTTACCCCCATCTATACGATGTATTCAAGATTTTCGTACACACTCATGCTAGATTAAAATATTTTCCATAAGATTAGCATATCACAAATTTATTGTCCATGCTTATTTTCCAACTGCTGCAGCAATTTTTTAAAATAATCCGGCAAATCTGCTTCAAATTTGAGGAATTTTCCTTCTGTTGGATGAACAAATCCTAAAGTCCGTGCATGTAGAGCTTGGCCTGCTAAATGAAATTTCTGCTTCTTTGGCCCATATACCAGATCTCCTACCAATGGTCTTTGGATAAAAGAGAAATGTACTCGAATTTGATGCGTTCTGCCCGTTTCCAGCTTTGCTTCAACCAAAGTATAATCTCCAAATCGTTTTAGTACCCGAAAATGGGTCACCGCATCCTTCCCTTTTCCCTTTACAACCGCCATCTTCAACCTATCAGTAGGATGTCTTCCAATCGGTGCAGAAATGATTCCCTCATCTTCTTTTAAATTTCCATATACCAGTGCTGTATAAATTCGAAGCATCGTATGTGCTTTTAATTGTTCTGCAAGGTGATGATGTGCCTTATCATTTTTTGCAACAACAAGAAGACCGCTCGTATCCTTATCAATTCGATGGACAATCCCAGGGCGTATAATCCCATTAATGGAAGATAAATTTTTGCAATGGTATAACAATGCATTAACCAAAGTCCCGTGATAATTTCCAACTGCTGGATGGACCACCATCCCTTGCGGTTTATTGACCACAATTAAATCATCATCTTCATAAACAATATCTATCGGGATGTTTTCCGGCTCTACTTTCAAAGGCTCTGCAGCAGGAATTTCAATTTCAACGCGGTTGTTCTGCTTTAGCCTGTATTTTTTAGATGTTTCGATTTTGCCATCTACCTTTATCTTCTCTTTTAGAATGATTTTTTGTATGTAATTTCTCGATATATCAGGCAACTGATTGGATAAATATACATCCAGCCTCATATCCTCCTCTTCTTCTCCAACAATAAACTGATAAACCTGCAATCTACTTCCTTCCTTTCCAGTTCTATTCCAAAATCAAAAAATGCTTTTTTCAGAAAAAATTGATTTCTCA
Organism: Bacillota bacterium; assembly: GCA_023623095.1. Classification (GTDB taxonomy): domain Bacteria; phylum Bacillota; class Clostridia; order Peptostreptococcales; family Thermotaleaceae; genus JAMNXX01. The sequence continues at coordinate 1,206 of JAMNXX010000077.1, forward strand.
CGAGTCATTGCTGTCTTTGGCATTATCTTCTTTATCTAAAAAAATTAAATAATAGGCAAGCAGCATCGTTCCCGCTACAATGCTAATATCTGCAATGTTAAAAACAGGCCAGATCTGAAAATCAAAAAAATCAATTACATATCCGAGTCGAATCCGATCCAATAAATTTCCGATTGCACCTCCTATGATGAAAGTAAAGCTATATAAAATGACATGATGCAATTTAGGCCAAATCAAAGTAAAAATAAATATACCGATAATAATTGCTGTTGTAACGAAAATAAAAAAGTTTCTTTGATATTTAAAGATGCCAAAGGCTGCTCCTACGTTTTGCACATAAGTAAGGTGAAAAATATTTGGAATAACAGGTATGGATTCTCCTAAAGCAAAATGATTTTGCACAATGATTTTAGATATTTGATCCATCAATACGATCAATAAGATAATCCAATAATTCATACAGCACCCCCGAATGAAAATATTCGCATCTATCCAATCAGCGATTCGTATGGCTACTTTTTTACATTTTTTCTCTATGATTATAACATATATTTCACGGATATAAAGAAAAAATGAAGCATAGCTTCACTTTCAATGCATTTTATTCTTTCGTTTTTTGACTCTCTGACGCTCCGGAATATCTTCTCTGTTTTCATCTTCTAGCTGTTCTATATAAAAGCCATTGCTAATCTGCTCCACATCTTCTACAGCTCCTGAAACATCCTCATCATACATATTGTTATCATACCAATCGAGCGCCATACGGTGTGCATCTGTTTTATTGTATCTAGCAACATCCTGCCATGCATCTTCCCCATCGAATCCATTATAATCTTTGTTTGAATCCTTAAAAGATCTTCCGTACGGTGGTGCTATTACTTTTTCTTCTACCGGTCGCGTTTTTGTTTCTTCCTGTATTGGCAATCTGTCCTTCTCACACTCTATACAAAACGACGCTGCAGGCAATATCTCCAATCGATTTTCATCAATATCCTTCCCACATTTTAAACACTTTCCATACTTTCCTTTTTGTATTCGCTGTAGGGCATCTTGAATTTCTTCTAAACGCAACTTTTCACTTTCTTTTAAATTCAAATTCATTTGCATCTGAAAGGTTTCCGTTGCAATATCTGCTGGATGATTATCATAGGTAGATAATTCTTGATAATATTCTTTCAAAGAAGCATTCGGCTCATTATCGGAGATTGAATTTAATGTCTTTAAAATCTCCTCTCTTTCTTCCAAAAGCTTATTTTTGAAATAATCCAACTTT
>JAMNXX010000165.1 GCA_023623095.1 Bacillota bacterium
CCTACAATTTTACTTACGCCTGCATTCACTACAGGTTGAAGCGCTGCACAAGTTCCGGCGGCAACGGCAAGAAGGATTCCTATCAGAATATCCATTTCTTCACCCCCATCGTTTATCATTTGCCTTTTTTCTTCACAAATATGCTGCAACTATTATAAATATAAACAATGAAATACCACAAGGCAAATTTAAAAATCAAATTATTAAAAAACAATATGATTTTTACGCTCGGAGAAAAACAAAAGTAAATTTTGTAGAAATAAAACCAGTCAAATGATAGAAGAAAAGAGAAGGTTAAAATTTTCCTTCTCTCTTCATGATTGCAATTTTACTAAACAGCTTCTGCTTTTTCTAATTCTTCTTTCTTATCATCCTTCTTACTTCCACCAAATCCTAATCTGTCTACAATATAGAAGAACAAACTTAGAACCACACCTACAACTGCCCCTAATGCCATACCTTCTATTTCCATTGGGCCGATTGTAAGTCGTGCCTTTCCTATAGCTAGAATTAGAATAACAGCAGATGTGATTAAATTTTTGTTATCACCATAATCGACACGGGATTCGACCAACATGCGCAAACCGGAAGCTGAAATCATACCGAATAAAAGAATCGATACGCCACCCATTACCGGTGCAGGCATTGCACGAATAACCGCACTGACTTTTCCGATAAAGGCTAAGCAGATAGAGAAAACAGCTGCTCCACCAATAACCCACACGGAATAAACTTTCGTTAAAGCCATAACCCCTACGTTTTCTCCATAGGTCGTTACAGGCATTCCTCCAAAGAATGAAGAAATAATCGTTCCGACACCATTTCCCATATAAGATCTTGATAAACCGTTTTCTTTTCTAATTAAGGGATGTCCTACAATTCTTTCTGTTACCGTCAAGTCTCCCACATGCTCCGCTAAAACGACTATCCCTGCAGGAAGAATGATCGCAATTGCTTTCCAACTAAATTCAGGTGTAACGAATTTTGGAAGCGCAAACCAGCTTGCTTCATGAATAATGCTTGTATCAACAAGGCCTTGCGTAAATGAAAATGCATAACCTGCTATAACTGCAATCAATATTGGAACCGCTTGCAGAAACCCGCGGCACAATGTACTCACGAGAATAGCGACTGCCAATGTAAACAACGAAACTGCAATCGTTTTCCCTGCCAGCTCAGGAGCTACAGAGCCAGGAATTAAACCTGCTAATCCTGCAGAATACTCAGCAAGCCCAAATCCAATCGTAGCAACAACTGCACCCATAGCTGGAGGTGGCAGTACGATATCAAGCCAAGCAAGTCCAACAGTTTTCACAACAAAACCAGCGATAACAAACACAATACCTACCGCGATACAACCGCTCAACGCCGCTGCATGTCCTTCACCGGCAACAACCGCACCAATACCTGCTACGAAAGCGGCACTAGGACCCAAGAATGCAGGAATATTCCCTCTAGTAATTGCAATATATAAGAGCGTACCTATCCCATTAAATAATAATTGCAATGATGGATCTACCCCTACAAGCATCGGCACCAAAACAGATGCGCCAAACATCGCAAACAAATGCTGCAATGATAAAGGAATCGCTTGTGCCATTCCAGGACGTTCGTGGACTTGAATTTCTCTCATACTCATATTCTTTCCACACCTTTCTAATTTTTTTAACCTCTCAGCCCGACCGATTATCAGTCATAAAGGTAACACTGCATTTGCAAAAATTTTAACCCTTACAACTTAAAAATGTATTTTTTAGGTATTTTTAGGTAACCGGTTTCTTTTTAGGCTAACCTCTCCTTTCTTTTTTATTTGTTTTTATTGAACTTATTTGTTTGAACAATTTTATCAATGAATTTCTTATAAATGCCTATTTTACAAGCGTAAGGAGATTTTGAGAAAAGACAAAGATTATTTTTAAAGCCAACATTGTTACTATTATGAAAGTATTGGAATTTTGTTAAAAAAAATACAATTATTTTACTAGAATAATCTCTTCATTCTTGCTATTTCAGAATATCATGTTTTTAAAACAATTGCAATCAAAACAAAAATTGTTCTAAAATTGTTAACATTTTGTCCAAATCTGAAAATTTATTGAATTGGATCGGATACAATTCTCTATATTCAAAATAGTATCATAACCAGATATTTTCTGTAATCAGTTACATTTTGATCGTTTTCAATCACTATAAGCTCCTTTAAGGAAAATGCATAAAAAACAAAACACAGGCTTTATTTTTCCTGTGTTTCTCCCCATTTGCAACGATATTCGTATATTAATTTATTAGCAAGTCCAATAATATTTTCAAGCGAATACGTACTCGCAAGCTTTCTCATATTGCTTTTCATTTGTTTCATTACTATTGGGTTTTCGATCAAATAATCAATCACTTCATTAATTTTTTTTATATCATTAACTCGAATGGCTACATTTGATTTCACCAAAAAATCTGCATTCTCTTCTTCTTGTCCAGGTA
>JAMNXX010000127.1 GCA_023623095.1 Bacillota bacterium
TCCAGCTTATTAATGTGGCGCAAGAAATTTTTAACATGATAAAAAATAGAAAACAGGCATTTTTAAGTCGACTGGTATAATTTTATGTAAACAAAATTGAGTGATTTTCCTCTTTTATTTCTATACTGTATTTCTTTTGTAGAAATATTATATTTTGTTACAATTTGTATTCTTATTTTGGATATTAAACAATGCGATTAATTTTTCATCATAAAAACGTCCAACTTAGTTGGCTGAAATGGGATTTTTCGATACAATAAAAATACCATTTAAATCACGTATGATTTCATTTTTGCGGAAAGGATCGATCAAAATGCAACCTTTATCTGTACGCATGCGTCCAGAAAGTTTAGAGGAGTTTTATGGTCAGGAGCATATCTTAAACCCAAATTCATTATTATACAAGGCGATTAAAAATAAAACTTTTTATTCAGCTATTTTTTATGGGCCACCGGGGACAGGAAAAACTACATTGGCACGAATTATTGCAAAAGAGCTAGATGCTGATTTTTATGAGTTGAATGCAACTACTACCGGAACAAAAGAATTGAAAGAAATTATCGCAATTGCCCAAAAGCATGTCTATACAATAGGAGGCAAACCTACATATATTTACGTAGATGAATGTCATCGTTGGAATAAAATTCAGCAGGATTCTCTTTTAAAGGCTCTGGAAGAAGGGGTGATTCGATTTATTGGGAGCACTACGGAAAACCCTTATTTTGCAATGAACAAAGCAGTGCTGAGTAGAATAAGAGGGGTTTATGAATTTAAGCGATTGGAAAATGATTCACTGGTGAAAATTCTTTTAAAAGCATTAAACGATAAGGAAAAAGGAATAGGAATGTACCCAATAAAAATATCTCAAGAAAATTTAAATTTAATCGCGGAATTAAGCAATGGGGATGCAAGAATTGCATTGAGCAATTTAGATTTTATTGCTCGTACCATTCGACAAGAAGAAGCTATCTCAAAAGAACAGATTCAAGAAGCGATGCAGCGGCGAATTACTTACTACGATAGGGAAGAAGATAAATATAATCTGCTTTCAGCCCTTCAAAAATCCATTCGAGGAAGCGATCCGGACGCTTCTATTCATTATCTAGCAAGATTATTAGAAGGTGGCGTGGATATCCTTACAATTGGAAGGAGGCTGTTGGTCATCGCAAGTGAGGATATCGGACTGGCTTCTCCAAATGCAATTACCATTGTTACTGCTTGCATTCAGGCAGCGCAAATGATAGGTTTGCCTGAGGCAAGAATCAATCTCGCACAAGCCGTATTGTTTTTAGCATGTTCGCCCAAATCGAATTCCTGTATTGAGGCGATCGACAGTGCAATTCATGATATTAAAACCATGAAGATAGATGATCCTCCTCTGCATTTGATGGATGCACATTATCAAGGAGCCAAAAAAAGAGGGTTTGGTGTAGGTTATAAATATCCTCACCATTACGGTGGATATGTAAAACAACAATATTTGCCTGATAATTTGTATGCTGAGAAAAAAACTTATTATCACCCTTCAGAAAATGGAAAGGAAAAACAAATTAAACAAATGCTTCAACATCTTAAAAAAATAGAGTAAATCGTAAATTTTTAATCTATTTTATGGATTTTCAGATTTAAAAATAATCTTTTGATCTTTTCCGAAAATGATCGCTTTTTCATATTGTTTCTCAACATTTCATTTAGTTCTAATGACAGGTGAGCCAGTTCATTAATTTTTTCTTTATTGCTTTCTTGTTCTTTTTGTAAGTTATATAATAGCGTATTCATTTCAATTTGTTTGTTTTGCAATTCTTCCATTGCTTTTATAAAATCTTCTAATGAAGGCTGAATCCTTGTTTTTTCTTTTTTTTCTAAAAGGCTTCTTTCTTTTTCTTCTTGAAAGCAAGAATTCTGTAAATCATCACCTTTTTTTTTATCTGAAACTCGATTGTTTAAAACTTCTTTATTGTTGATGACTTTGTTATCTAATCCTATTAAAAAAACTTCTTCATCTTTGATGATTCCATAAGCAGCAGGAATCTTAACGTCCTGGTACTCTCGATACTGTTTTCCTATGATGGAAACGATAGCGTGATGAGAATCATTTTCTATCCCGATTTCTTTTAGATCCTGCCATGTATCATCAGCTAGATTTAAATTTTTGGCAACAAATTGATGATTATTTTTTTTCCAAATGATCTGCAAATTTTGTTCAAACTGATAAATTACAGGTTGTGTGCCATTCATCCCTTCATGTGTCAATTTTTGGGGATTTCCCCAGTTGTTTTTAAAAAAATCAACTTTGCAATTGGATAGATAATAGATTGCCAAGTCATTTTTATAAAATCCACACCATGTAACATGTATTTTGTTTTGATTGTCGCAAAATACAAAGGGATGAGAATGATCTGTTTTTGATGCGCTTATGTTTATAGGTTGATTCCAAACACGATAGAGACTGCTGTATTTACAATAAAAAATTTG
>JAMNXX010000067.1 GCA_023623095.1 Bacillota bacterium
TTATCCATATCCCCTGCGAGAATATCTTATTTTTTTGGGGTTGGCAGTGTTTTGCACCATTCTTGGTCACGGTTTGATCAATTGGGGATTAGAATATGTAAAGCCCTCCTTTGCATCGACTGCATTTTTGCTCGAACCGATATATGCCAGCGCCATTGCTTTGTTTTTGTTCCATGAGATTCCAAGTATATGGCAAATCGTAGGCGGGGCGATTATTATTTATGGATTGTATATGTATAATCGATACGAAGAGGCGAGAAAAATCACTCAGGAGGAACAAGCAGCGATCAAATCGTGATGTTTATAAAATATTTTTCTAATAGTTGTTTTTGAAAGATAGAAAAATCAAAAGTAGAACATGGATATATCTACTTTTGATTTTTATTTTATGCTAATTCTAATGCAATTTTAATCATATCTGTAAAGGTTTTTTCCCGTTCTTCAGCTGTGGTCTCTTCGTTTGTTACCAGACTGTCGCTTACAGTTAAAATTGCTAAAGCATTGGCATTTAATCGGGCTGCATTCATATATAAGGCAGCGGCTTCCATTTCTACCGCTAAGATGCCCATGCGAGCCCATTTTTTCCAAGCATCCTTATCGGCATCATAAAAAACATCGCTGGAGAGGACATTGCCGATCTTAACCGGCAGATTCATTTCATCTGCTTTTTGTTTTGCTTTTAGCAAAAGCTCAAAGCTGGCAGTAGGAGCGTAGCTTCCTGGAAGATCATATTGATGCTCATATCTGGAATTTGTTGAAGCACCCATCGCCAGGATGATATCGCGCACATGGACATCTTCTTGATACGAACCGCATGAGCCGACTCGGATCAAGTTTTTTACACCGTATTCTGTGATTAATTCATAAGAGTAAATTCCCATAGAAGGCATTCCCATTCCTGTGCCTTGAACCGATATGCGTTTCCCTTTGTATGTACCTGTAAACCCGTACATCCCGCGAATGGTATTATAACAATATGCATCATCAAGAAAGTTTTCTGCAATAAATTTTGCACGAAGAGGATCCCCGGGCAGCAAAATGGTTTCGGCGATCTCTCCTTTTTTGGCTTGAATATGTACTGTCATGAAGATCCCTCCTTTTATAATCATTTATCTATTTCTTATTGTATACCATTCAAAGCCTAATTTTAACATCGTTTTTTTTATTCATAAAATTTGCTTATAAGTGAACAAAATGAAAAGGATTTTGATAAAATATAACTAAAAGCATAAAAATAATGAATATAAAGCCCAATTATTTGACGTGGTGTTCTTTTTATGTTAAAATAAAAGTCCAACCTTCTAAAAAACTACGAGGTGTTAGAATGGGAATAAAGGTAATTGCAACGAATCGAAAAGCCAGACATGACTTTTTTATTGAGGAAACATATGAAGCAGGGATTGTGTTAACAGGAACGGAAGTAAAATCAATTCGAAGAGGCAAAGTCAATTTAAAAGACAGTTATGCACAAGTCGACAATGGAGAAGTATTCATTTATAATATGCATATCAGCCCTTATGAACAAGGCAATATCTATAATGTAGACCCGGTACGCAAAAGAAAAATTTTATTAAACAAAAGAGAAATCAATAAATTAATTGGCTATACCGCCCAAAAAGGAATGACATTGGTGCCTCTAAAAATATATTTCAATGATAGAGGACTTGTGAAACTAGAAATAGCAGTAGCGAGAGGAAAGAAATTGTATGATAAAAGAGAGGCGATTGCCAAAAAGGATGCTCAACGCCGTATTGAGAAAGAATTGAAAGAACGGCAGAGAAATTACTAAAATTATGCGGGGGCGTACTGGTTTCGACGGGGGTGTGGAGCCAGGAGTAGCGAGTGGAGGTTTTTCTCTGGAACCGCCTTAAAAAACTGGAGAGTTAAATATAAACGCAAAAGAAGATTTTGCATTAGCAGCTTAATTATATAGCTGCTCGTCCTACCGAAACTTCCCACGGTTTGGGATAGGGCGTCAATATAGTGGGTCACTGCCTCAGGGGTGTCTCGACCTGATGCAGAAATAATCGGGACTGGCCAAAGGCAAAGCCTGTCATTGGGCGTTGTTTGCGGCGAGAAACCAATACAATGACTGCACTCGGAGAAGCTCTTGTCAAAGCGCTTTCGGACGTGGGTTCGATTCCCACCGCCTCCACCAACAAGTCCAAACTACTGCCAAGAGGGCCTGAACCGCTTTCTTGAGTAGTTTCATCATAACCGCCAGTGGGCCGACTGGCGGTTTTTTTATTTTTCTTTTCACTGGGGCTGTTACTTGGAATAGTTAGGATATCCATATCGATGCGATCATCATATACCGTGATACGCTCCACGAAAACTTGAACAGCCTTCTTTTGCTCCTCTGGGGGCATTTCTTTAATATTTCTATAGCGGGCCAAGAAAGAGCGTATCTGTTCACGGGATAGGGAATGGGTCTGCTGCTGGAGCTTTGCCTCTTCCA
>JAMNXX010000254.1 GCA_023623095.1 Bacillota bacterium
ACTGAGCCTCGAGAAATTTACAAATTCAACCCCGTTCTCAAAGAACGGATCCAGTTGAAAATCGATTCTCATTCATCAATAATCTCTACGATCTCTTCTCCAAATAAGTTAATGATCTTTTGGACTTCTTCCTCTTCTTTTTCTTTCTCCGCACGTTCGTTATATGCAGCAGATGTCTGATCCTTCGCTGAGGAAAAGCTCTGAACTTCTTCCTCCATCATGCATTTTAAATGAACCTTTTGTCCTGTAATCTCCTCGATGGCCGTTTCGATGATTTCTTTATAATTTTTTGTAATCATATCTTTATGAATTTCAAATCCTTTTCGAAAGGCGACAATCAGAAAACGGCCTTCTGCACCGACGGGTTTCCCTTCCATTAGCATCGCATGGGCAGAAATCCTTTTCTTTTTCACTTCTTTTAAAATCTTTTCCCAATGATTGCGCACATAATCAAAGTCGATGCTTGAAGATGCCGGCTGCGTCTCTTCCTCCGCTTTTAACTCTTTTTGGGGTTCTATTTTTGATTCTGCTTCTACGGGTTCCGGTACTTTCTCTTGTTTTAGGGTTTGTTTGGATTTAGGCAGATTTTGTTTGTTTTCCTCCGGTTTTTGAGGGAAAGCCGGTGCATTCCGGATCTGTTTTTCTAAATCTTCAATCCGTTCCAACAGCCCTTCTACAGACAATTTATCAAACTGGGGTCGGATCAGCTTCAGCACGGCAATTTCTAAAAATATACGCGGTTGGGTCGCGTATTTGGCATCAGAAGCTGTTTGCGAAAGCATCGGGATAGCACGCATGACGTGATTTGGGCTTAATTTTTTTGCCTGCTCCCTGCAGCGCTCGATGCTTTCTTCAGAAAGGCGAACCAACCCCTCTGGGGCTTCCCCGATGATTTGGATCAGCATCAGATTGCGATAATGCTGGATTAAGGATTGAAAAAGCTGCTGAATATCTTTTCCGGCTGCAATTAGTTCATGGAGCCATTCCATCATTTTTTTGGCATCTTTTTCGATGATATAATCGACAAGTCGAAAAATGGCATCCTCTCCTACAATGCCCAGCCGTTCCAGTACATTTGAATAAGTTAAGGTATCATCCTGAAAAGAGATGCATTGATCCAATATGCTCAGCGCATCCCGAACGGATCCGTCTGCATTCCGCGCAATGAGCCTCAATGCTTTTTCTTCTGCTGCAATATTCATTTCGGAACAGATATACTGCAACCGCTGGATGATTTGGGGTTCTCTTACCCTCTTAAAATCAAAACGCTGACATCGAGAGATGATCGTAGCAGGAATTTTATGTGGTTCGGTGGTCGCAAAAATAAAAATGACAAAGCTCGGAGGCTCTTCCAGCGTCTTAAGCAGTGCATTAAAAGCTCCTGTAGAGAGCATATGGACTTCATCAACAATATATACCTTGTATTTTCCTTTTGAAGGCGGATATTGTACGTTTTCTCTCAGCTCACGGATATCATCGACTCCGTTATTGGAAGCCGCATCGATCTCGATCACATCCATGATGTTTTCCTGGTCAATTCCCCGGCATATTTCACAATCCCCGCAGGGATTCATATCCTGAGGGGAAATGCAATTGACCGCTTTTGCAAATATCTTTGCTGTAGAGGTTTTTCCCGTGCCTCTTGTTCCGCAAAATAAATAGGCATGTGCAATATTTTGATTTTTGATCTGATTTTTTAATGTCCGAGTAATATGTTCCTGACCGATGACATCTTCAAATACGCTCGGCCTCCATTTTCTATATAAAGCAAGATAGGACAGAGGGATCACCTTCTTCTTGCAGAATCATTTCTGCGAATTCTTGAAAATATAAGTTTCTTTCTGTTCAGTATGCCTCCCTTCTCATACAAATTATACTATAATTCCTGCACGATGAAAATCAAAAAGCATGTGAAAGGATTTCACATGCTGATATATTGCGCTGTTATTATGTAAAGCTGTGCACCTATCGTTGACAGGTTGTTATGAACGGAACCTGTACAGTTAACTCAGACCAGGTGCCCCTGCGGCACACGAGAGTGCTTACTTACCGCTGCTTCCTTCCGGACCTGACGGGGTTCATAAGTTCCCATTGCGCAGGACCCAATCCTCCTCGCCACTTATACAGGGCAAACTCCACAACAACATGCCGCCGATAGGAATTCGACCCTGCTATAGCGGATTGCAGGTTACAGGGCACCGCTACCTCCCCATCTAGCACAGCAAACTTTATAAACTTTTAAAATGGCGGAGAGAGCGGGACTCGAACCCGCGGGGCCTTTCGGCCTTACACGCTTTCCAGGCGTGCCCCTTAGCCAACTCGGTCATCTCTCCAAAAAGACTGAACACATATTAATATAACATATGCAGCATCCTTTTTCAAGTGTTTCCGACATTCATTTTTTGGATTTTTGTCCAAGCCTTTTCAGTTTCATGACCGGTTCAAAAATACTTTATCCCTTTTTGCCCAACGCTGCTCGATATATCGGAATATATGTCAATATCCCATTGATCCTCTTGCTCTCCATCAAAGATATCCTGCATACATGAATTTCTCTCGGCTCTATTTTCGCCTTTTTTGTAATTCTCTCCGGATCATCTTCCAATTGTACTTCTCTTCCAATCGTAATATGCGGCCGAAAAGCTTTCTTTTCCCGTTCAAATCCTTGTTTTTCAAGATTGCTTTCAAGGTCGGAAGCAAGTGCTTTCAATGGTTCGATTCCTTTCCCGATCCCAATCCAAAGGATTTTCCCCCTTCTGCTCGGAAATTGCCCCCATTCCCCGAGCTCCATCGAAAAAGGAGCTGCCGCAGCCGCTGTCGCTTCCAATGCTTTTTTTATCTGCATGATTTGATTGAGACCGATTTCTCCCAAAAATCGCAGCGTCAGATGCAGATTTTCTTTTCGTGTAAAATTCCCCCGGATGCGGCAGGATTGGAGGATTCGCTGTTTTTGATGAATATATTCTATGATCCCATCTTCCAGTTCAATTGCAATAAATAATCTCATCTCATCACCTTTTTCGCAAAAGAGGCAGTGTAGAACCTCCCACCGGCATCACCAAAATTTTTGCATCCGCTCCTAATTCTCGAAGCGCTGTATCCACTGCGTTCTGAACGGTGTCAAAAGGCTCAAGATGGATGCGGCGAACCAGATCTTCTTCCAAATCAGAGACTAAAAATATCCTCGCTTGCTCTAAAACCATTGCAATCGCCGCTGCTTTATGTCCACCCAATTTGAAATTAACTTTGATCTCCTCGATCATTTCCCGCGGCATTTTTTGAAGCATCCATTCTTCAAAACGGGATTCTCCAAACATCTCTTTTGCCGAAGCAACCAAAACAATAATGCCGCCATCCCTTACAGCATGTTTCGCATTGTCTAAAGATTTTTGAGACTGATATAAGTTGATGTCTTTTGGAAATCCACCGGGAGATACGACGACGATATCCGCAAGCTCCTCAATCGGCACCGCATACATTTCATCGAGGAATTTGCATCCTTCCCTGTGCGCATCGATATAATGTCCTGCTACTGCTTTCACGATTTCTTTCTTTTCGTTTAGTACCACATTGACGATAAAATCGATTTTAATAAATTCTCCAACTTGATCAATATCCCTTCGAACCGGATTGTCTTCTAAGCTTCCGGCTTTCGCACCCGCCTTGACCATATTGGAGTGATTGGCCTGAATCGCTTCGCGGCTGGAAACTCCCGGCATGATCGCCTTTGCTCCTCCGCTATATCCCGCAAAATAATGGTATTCGATATTTCCCAGGCAAATGATCCGATCCGCTTCTACCACCGGCTTGAAAATATCGACAGGGGTGCCGTTTTCACAGACGCCTAAGTTTACACAGGAATTCATATCGCTATCCATAATTTTTACTTTGCTGTGATAAACTGTATCTCCTACAAGATATCGCTTTTCTTCTTCCGTATGTTTTCGGTGGCTCCCTAATGCCAAGACGATCAGGATATCTTCCTCCCGGACCCCGGCTGCCCGAAGTTCATCCAGAACGGGAGGCAGCACGATATGACTGGGCATGGGACGAGTGATATCGCTCGTAATAATGACAACTTTTTCACCCGGTTTGACAATCTCCGATAAACGTGCTGTACCGATGGGGTTTTTCAGCGCATAAAGCACTTCCTCCACCCCTGTTCGCACATAGGTCATATCATTTGGGAGGAGCTCCCCCATAAAGTTTTTATCTGGAATTTCAAAAGTGACTGATCCTTTTCCATATCCTAATTCACATTTCATATTCTCGCAACTCCTGTCTTTTTAGCTGCTTCACATACCGCCTTTGCTACCGCTCCGCCTACTCTCGGATCGAATGCAGCCGGAATAATATATTCTTCCGTCAGTTCTTCATCGCTAATTAAAGACGCAATCGCATATGCTGCGGCTACTTTCATCTCTTCATTGATTTCGGAAGCCCGCGCATCCAGGGCTCCCCTGAAGATGCCCGGAAAGGCCAAAACATTGTTGATCTGGTTGGCATAATCCGATCTTCCTGTCCCGATGACACGAGCACCTGCTCTCTTTGCAACATCGGGCAGTATTTCCGGATCCGGATTGGCCATTGCAAATATGATCGCATCTTCTGCCATCGTCCGCACCATCTCTTCCTTCAATACGTCCGCAGCGGATACCCCGATGAAAATATCGGCTCCTTTTATCGCTTCAGCAAGTCCCCCATGAATCCGGTTTTCATTTGTGAGCTGGGCAATTTCATCTTTCAGCCAGCTGCCCCTTTTGATATCTCTCGATAAAATTCCCTTGCTGTCGCAGACGATGATATCTTTCGCCCCCAGGTTGAGAAGCATCCTCGTGATCGCTACGCCTGCCGCACCTGCTCCGTTGATAACGACCTTCGTGTTCTCTATTTTTTTGCCCACAATCTTTAGGGCATTGATCAAACCTGCTGAAACAACGACAGCCGTTCCATGTTGATCATCGTGAAAGACCGGAATGGACAATTCTTTTTTTAATCGGTTTTCGATTTCAACGCACCGAGGTGCAGAAATATCTTCTAAGTTGATCCCTCCAAAATTGGGCTCTAAGAATTTGACCGTCTGAACGATCTCGTCTATGTCTTTTGTATTCAGGCAAACCGGAAACGCATCTACATTTCCGAACTCTTTAAAAAGGACTGCTTTTCCTTCCATCACAGGAAGCGCTGCTTCCGGACCAATATCTCCTAATCCTAATACGGCCGTTCCATCTGTAACAATTGCCACAAGATTTCCTTTCGCAGTATATTTATAAACATCTTCTTTGTTTTGATGGATTTTCTTACACGGTTCTGCTACTCCCGGTGTATAAGCAATCGAAAGATCTTCTTTCGTTTTTACCAAAACTTTGCTTGTCACTTCTATTTTTCCCTGTTTTTCTTCGTGTAGTACAAGCGCTTTTTCTTTGATATTCATGAGATTCACTCCTATTCTTTCATTTTTTCGCTTGATTTTGCAGTTATGTTCTATTCAATTCGATATCTTTTGCTTTTTTCCTTTCTGATTTTATCATTCCCCAAAGAAGGCTTCTGCCTTCCAGTGTGTATTCACAGGAACTTCCCGCTTCTTAAGGAAAGCGAAGGTAAGAAGCACTTCAAAAGAAAAATAGAATGAAATGAAACCGGCATTTGCCGGTTTTTATTCTTTCCAAATCATTTTAAATATATCAGGCCATCGATTGGCACATAAACCGCAACCTGTGCATTTTTCCGGGTCAACTTTTAAACGGTTTTCATTTCGATAAATCGCACCATAAACACATGAACTTTCATATTCTTTTCCACCGGTATCATTCTCATCATCTGCTACATCTGCAATATAAGGCTCGACCTTCATTTCTTCAAAAGATTTTAAAGAATCTAACGCTTTTCCGCGGATCTGTTCAAAGCTCTCATAATGATGATCTTTCATCCATTTTTCTAAATCTTGTATCAGCTTCCTGATATGGCCATAACCGTTTAAAATAGCAGAAGTACAAATTTGTACGGTATTTGCTCCCAACATCATATATTCCAAAACATGATAATACGTATCAATCCCGCCAATGCCGCAGATGGGTAAATTTGTCGCTTGTGCAACCGTAGCTGTAAAAGCGAGGCTGATCGGTCGGATTGCAGGCCCGGAATATCCTCCATACGTAGGGAGCAACGTTTTCCCTTTTTCAATATCTACCCCCAGGATAGACCGTATTGTATTAATGCCGCTAATCGCAGCAGCACCTGCTTTTTCTGCAGCTTTTGCAAGTTTTGCGACGTTATTGACACTTGGAGAAAGCTTTACCATCACAGGAATTTCAACCGCTTTCACAACCTCATCAACAAATTCATAAACTTTTTCGGGTTCTGAGGCCAGCACTTCTATCCCATCGCCGTAGGGAGTAGAAAGGCATAGCTCCACCGCATCTGCTCCGAATTTTTCCACCCTCTTTGCAATATAGGCCATCTCTGAAGCAGAATAGGCTACAATATTTGCGATCACCGTTCCTCCACAATCTTTTGCCTGTTCAATCTCATATTCCCAATCTTCTAAAGCATATTCGCTGAAAAAATATATATTCTGCATACCAAATTCATTGCTTGCCAAGCATGGTTTTACGCTGCGCCGTATTTCGCTGGTAATCGTTTCCGTGATAACCGCTCCAGCACCTGCTTCAATCGCCTTTTTCATCGCTTCCCCGTTTCGGGTCAAAGGACTTGAAGCAACCATGATTGGGTTTTTTAATTGCAAGCCCATAAAATTCACTGACAGATCCAACCGTTTCCCCTCCCTTTAACTAAAGATCTCTCTTACGCGTTCTTCATGACCGCAGGATTTACGAACTTTTAATTTCGGCTGTAAAAAGATCTCCTGATGAACGTGTTCTTCATCATCGCCGTTTTCAATATGATCAAACAACAATCGAGCCGAAAGCAGTCCCATCTTGTAGGCCGGCTGGGATACCGTTGTCAGTTTCGGCTCTACCAAAGCCGACATTTCGATATTGTCAAATCCAACAATGGCAATATCCTCCGGGATCCGAAGTCCTTCTGATTTGATGGCATCAATTGCACCGAATGCCATCAGATCATTTGCAACAAAGATCGCTTCCGGTTTACATTTCAACTGCAAAAGTTTTTTGGCTGCCAAATATCCGCCTTCTATTTCGTTATTTCCTTCCACGATATACCGCTTATCTATGGGCAGATTGTTTTCTTTCAGCGCTTTTTCATATCCTGCCCGCTTTTCTTGATTTTCTATTTGATGCACTGCCCCTGAAATATGAGCAATGCGCTTATAGCCGATTTCTATTAAATGCTTTGTTGCAATGTATCCTCCCAGCATATAATCAGTAAATACAACACTTCCATGTTTGACATTTTTGTTTTTCCCGATCATTACAAGCGTAATATCCTGTTTTTTAATTTGCTGGATCTCTTCTTTGTTCAATAAACTAGCTGTTAAAATTAAACCATCTACCCTTCTTTTAATCAACATATCGATATAGTCTGCTTCTTTTTTTTGGCTTTCTTCCGTATTGCACAAAAGCGTATTGTAACCCTTCTTATGCGCTACATCCTCTACCCCTTTGGCTATCTCCATATAAAGCGGATTCAATATATTTGGAATCAATAAGGCAATGGTATTTGTTTTATTTAATGCCAAACTTCTCGCCAATCCGTTCGGTGTATAATTCAATTCTTTAATGACCGACAGGACATATTCCATCGTTGTAGGGGAAACCGTATTCGGATGGTTTAAAACCCTGGAAACCGTAGCGACAGAAACACCTGCTTTTTTGGCTACATCCCTTATATTGGCCATCTCTTCACCTCTCTTTGCCGCCCTATATCTCTTATTATATTTGTTTTTATTATATCATGATTGCAATACTACTTCAAAAATTTTGAATATCAATTTTTTAAAGCGGAAACAAAGAAAAATACGCCCTATTCCTTATCCAAAAAGAAACAGCCAATCTGAAAGAAGAAAATAGAAAATTAAGATATTTTTTGATTGCCAACAATTGCCTCATTATGATATGATAATGTTACCTATTAGAGTTGATCTAATAGGTAACATTATCATATAAAACAGAAAATAAGGGGAAAGGACAATGAAAAAGAAATGGCTGAAATATGGAACAGCTATTTTATTAGTCATCTGTATGACAATGATGCTATTTGGCTGCGGTGCCAATCCGGATGCGGAGGAAACGGAGGCCGAAGGAAATCCTGAAGCCGCTCCAGAAACTCTAAAGGTCGGTATGCTCGGATTAGATATTAAAACAGCTTGCATCATTCTAGCCAAGGAGCTAGGACACTACGAAGAAGAAGGGGTCAATGTAGAGTTTGAGACCATTTCCAACCTGGCGGATGGCCTGACTGCTGTGGAGCAAGGTAAATTGGATATCTTGCCATTCGGTGTTATTCCTACTTGTACATTTGTATCCCAAGGATCGGATGTCCATGTCATCGCCGGTACCATATCAGAAGGCAGCGAAATCATCGTAACGAAGGAAAATGCAGATACAATCAATAGCGCCCAAGATTTTGTAGGCAAAAAGATCGGATGTTTCCGCATGGAAACCGGTCATATGGTCATAAAAGGGTATCTCCGAGAAGCCGGTATTGACATTAATAAAGATGTAGAATTTGTTTATCTTGATTCTCAGAACTCCATCCTAGAGGCAGTTAAGAAAGGGGATGTGGATTTAGGATTTGTCAACAGCGGCTATGGATACATTGCTCAGAAGTCCGACTTAGCCGTGGCAGCAACAGCAGGTGATTTTGTATCGGACTTTCCATGCTGTCGTCAAACCACCTCACGTGAGACTTTGACGAATAAGCAGGATGCATTGGTAAAATTTGAAACTGCAGTGCTGCGCGGCTACGAAACATATATGACCGATAAGGAAACAACCATCAGCGTTTTAGCTGAATATTGCGGCCAAGATAAAGAATATGTGGAAGCTATCATGTATGGCCTAAAGGATACATATAAAAATGCCATGATTATCTCCATCGATCCCAATAAGAATAAAGTGGCGGATTTCTACGAAGTCATGAAAGCAGATGGTGATATTGCTGCGGATACGGAATATATCATGGAAGACCATGTGGACACGTCCATCTATGAAGATGCTTTGAAAATCATGATAGACCGAGGTTCTAACAAAGAGTTATTTACTCAGTTAATGGAAGAATTTAAAATAAATAATTTATAAGCAACCTCTGAAGCTGCCGGCGAGTTTTTCCTATGATAGGAAGATTTTCTCTAAAAAATAAAAGTAAGGGATGAGATTATGAGCATCATTGATATCTTCCATCTAACTTTTTCATACAAAAATAACAATCGCTACGAAACAGTGCTTTCTGATTTAAACCTACAGATCAAAGAAGGTGAATTTGTCTGTATCACCGGCCATTCCGGCTGCGGAAAAAGTACATTGCTCAATATTTTGGCAGGGCTTCTATTGCCTAGTAGCGGAAGGGTTGTCATTGACGGCAACCCTTTAACGGGACCGGGAACAGAGCGTGCCGTTGTTTTTCAACACGATTCTCTCTTTCCATGGATGACTGCGCGAAAAAATGTACTGTTCGGAATCCAACAGGCCAGACGTGAACTAAAAAAATCAGAAGCAGAAGAACTTGCAGAAGTTTATTTAAAAAAAGTTGGCATGGAGAAAGCCATGGATAAATATCCCTATCAGCTATCCGGCGGTATGCAGCAAAGAGTCGCTATTGCCCGGGCTCTGGCTATGGATTCCAAAATTCTGCTTCTGGATGAGCCTTTCGGTGCGCTGGATGCAAAAAGAAGAAAAGAATTGCAGCAGCTTTTGGAATCCCTGTGGGATTCGGGAAACGGGAAGAAAACCGTCGTCTTTGTCACACATGATATCGAAGAAGCTATTTTATTAGCCGATCGGATCCTTTTTATGCGCCCGGGTAGAATCGAGGCAGATATGATGGTGCCTTTTAGCAGGCCTCGTACGCGTAATCGAGAAAAAATTTTAAGTTCTATGGAATACAAGCTTCTTAAAAATAAACTGACAGATCTATTTTATCTTGATTTTGATTTGGAGTTGGAAGAAAATGAGGCCCTTTAGCAAATCCTTTTTCATCGCTCATATACTCATGGCCGCTTTAATCATACTCATCCACATCCCAGGGCAAAAATCCGTTGAAGACCCGAAAGCATTTTTTGCAGGAATCGTTGTTATTGAACTGATCTACTTATATCAATTGGTACGGAAAAGAAAAAGCCCATTGGCGTTGTCCGATATCATGATAATCCTTTGGTCTATTTTACTGTTATGGGAAATTTCCACCACCCAGCTAAACCTGATGCACCCTGTTTTGGTTCCTAGTCCTGAAAACGTATTTCACGTATTTGCAACCCAATATGATGTGCTATTGCTTGGTGTCCTCTCCTCAATGGAGCTATTGCTCGTTGGAGTTTTGTTCGGCATTGGCTTCGGCGTGGGTCTAGGTTTACCGGTTGGCTGGATACCCCGCCTGCGGGATATTTTTTATCCGATTGCCAATGTGCTGACGCCGATTCCGCCGGTAGTCTTTGCGCCCTATCTGATCGCGCTGATGCCGACATTCCGCAGCGCCTCCGCTGTCGTGATTATTCTGACAATATTCTGGCCCACTTTCTTAAGTATCATCATCCGGGTAAATTCTATCGAACCTCGTATCCTGGATTCGGCCAGAGTACTGAACGTCAGCAATCGCACGATGATTCGGA
The DNA here is from genome assembly GCA_023623095.1 of Bacillota bacterium. Classification (GTDB taxonomy): domain Bacteria; phylum Bacillota; class Clostridia; order Peptostreptococcales; family Thermotaleaceae; genus JAMNXX01. Next base: position 10,748 of record JAMNXX010000254.1, read on the forward strand.
AGATTTTACTTCCGTATGTAATTCCCAGTGTGATATCCGGGTTGAAGGTAACCATAACCACCTCTGTCATGATGCTCACATTCGCAGAAATGATGGGAGCCACAAGCGGGATGGGTTTTTATATCATCAACTATACCCATTACGCGAACTATACCAATGTGGTAGCAGGTATTATCTTGGTAGGCATCGTCGTAACCGTTTTAAATTGGCTGGTAAATATCATTCAAATCAAAACGATCAAATGGCATTAAAATTCATATAAAGGAGGGGAAAAAATGAATTTCAAATCATATGATGAGGCTACCAAGTACATTACCGAGGAATGCCTCCGTATTTACAAAGAGAAAGACGCTATACAGTGTACAGAGTTGGCATTGCACTTACTGGATGCGCCGCAGTTGAAGATGCATTGTCCCCAGCACCATTATTTGATTCCCGCAGCGATGCTGACCGCTGCATATAAATTCCAGGGAAGGCCTGTGGAAATGCTGCAAAATGATTTGATGGAAGCAATGATGCGAGCTAAAAATGTCCTCCCTGCCTTTTGCGGTCTGTACGGAAGCTGTGGTGCTGCTGTAGGCCTCGGTATATATGCCAGTATTTTAACGGATTCCGATCAATATTCCGTACGCACATGGGCCCTTGCCAATAAAATCGTTGGAGGATGTCTGTTAAAAATTTCGGAAATCGATGGACCCCGATGCTGCAAGCGAAGTTCATATATTGCCCTTCAGGTCGGCGAAAAATTTAGCAAGGAAGAATTCGGCATTGATCTGGGTACAACAGAATTCTTTCAATGTACCCATTATTTAAAAAATAAAGAGGAATGCAAAAAAGAAGAATGCCCCTTTTTCCCCGTGAATGGAAGAGAAGTGATATAATCTATGGTAAAAGTAGAAATCACAGTCCCTAAATCGGCAACACCGAAAACCGGTGCTTATGCTTGTGAATGTCAAAAGGTAGAAATCAAACTGGTAGGAAAAGAAGCCAAGGTCTTTTGGGTCGCAAAATTGAATGATCGCGTCAAGTGCGGAGAAGTTTTGTGTAAACTCGAAGTACAAAAGACCACCGTTGAAATCCCATCTCCCTGTGATGGCCGTTTAGTAGATATCTGTATTGAAGATGGTAGCATCTGTTCTGCAGGAAGCATCCT
>JAMNXX010000055.1 GCA_023623095.1 Bacillota bacterium
GGATAATTCCTCTTTTTCATGATCCCGCATCCGTATATTTTCAGGAGTCATATTCAGGCGCAGCAACCAGTCTTTGCAAAAATCTTTCCAATAACGGAACCACTCTAAATCCTCACCGGGCTTACAGAAAAATTCTAATTCCATCTGCTCAAACTCCCGTGTTCGGAATATAAAGTTTCCAGGAGTAATTTCATTTCGAAAAGATTTTCCTATTTGACCAATCCCAAAAGGTATTTTCTTCCTGGATGTCCGGAGCACATGTTTAAAGTTTACAAAGATGCCCTGTGCTGTCTCCGGTCTTAAATAGATTTCAGACTTAGAATCCTCTGTTACCCCTTGATGCGTTTTAAACATAAGATTAAACTGTCGGATTTTCGTATAATCGATCGCACCGCATTCCGGGCATTGAATATTTTTATCTTGAATAAAGGATTCCATCTTCTCATTTGACCAACCATCTACACTCATTTCTATATTTTCTTTCTCTTTTAAATAAGCCTCTATAAGCTTATCTGCTCTAAATCGAGCTTTACATTTCTTGCAATCCAATAAAGGATCGCTAAACCCTTCCAAATGTCCGGAGGCTGCCCAGGTTTTGGGATTCATCAAAATGGCTGCATCTAGACCAACATTATAAGGAGATTCTTGGATGAATTTTTGCCACCAAGCCTTTTTTACATTATTTTTAAGTTCTACGCCAATAGGCCCATAATCCCAAGTATTGGCCAATCCTCCATAAATGTCTGAACCAGGAAATATAAATCCTCTTGTTTTCGCTAGAGCCGTTATCTTATCCATTGTTTTTTCTACTGGCATTTTTGGTCCTCCTTTATGCAAAAAATAAATCATGCCTTTCATCCCAAGCCCAGGGACGAAAAGCATTTCTTTCCGCGGTTCCACCCTAGTTGATACAAAATATGTATCCCCTTTTTAAAATAGAAATCCACTCAAGAGCTCCCTTCGCAGAGACATTATACCGGATTTCCAGCCCCACCGGCTCTCTGTAATAATGTAAACATCTGCTACTCTTCTCTCTCATCGTGAAAATATATACTTTTTCATGATTTTATCACATTTCAATCTTCCTGTAAAGATGCGTTTCTCTTTCCCTATTCATCATGACTCGGATCGCCTTGGCCGTCTTCAGATTCTTCAGTTTTTTTTGAGTTCATCATGGAAACTTTATCCGTATACGTTTTTACCTTTGAACGAACCTCTTCTGCTTTATTTTTTACATTTTCAAATGTATCCTCTGCGATTTCATTAATATCCACAATTTCTCCATCTGTCTTTACAATCTCAACCTTGCATTTTGTAGCCAAAGCAGCCAAGACCCCTAGCATTGCAATATGCGGTGAAAGAATTGCCCCTACAGCGCCGGCAGTTATAGGGATATTCATGATGATTTCATCGTCGCGCTTTAATAAAATTTTCGTCACATTTCCTTTTTTAATAACCCTTTTGATTTTTTCCAATATTTCATTTCCTGTTCCACTAATGCCTTCCGAGATATTATCAAACCATTTTCCTTGTTGTTTTTCTTCAATAAGGATAATGGCATCGATAACATTTCCATCAACCGCTTCCAGGACTTCCTTAGCCTCTTTGTAACTAACACCCGTCCTATCTCGGACTTGATCAATTTTTTCTAAGCTAATATCCATACGCTCACACCGCCTTCCAATTATTTTATTTCCTCTTTTATATTTTTTAAAAATTGCAAACTATGAAATTGTGTTTTCCCAATATGGGTTCGGATATAATGCATAATGATCTTATTTAATTCTTCTAAAATATCCGGTTTTATCTTCAATCTGGCAATCCGCTCCAAATCTGCATGCATTAAGTATTTTATCACATTGATAGCCGTCTTCGATATCTGCATCGCATATGGATCGAGGGAAAAACAGTTTTTACATAACAGTCCACCTTCTTTTGCACTAAATTTCCACCGAGAATTCACTGCTTCATTGCAATGAATACAATAATTCATCTCCGGTTTATAACCGATATACATCAATAATTTTATTTCATAGGCTTTCACAAACGTCTCATAAGCTTTGTCCATTGCTGTATATATATATAGCCATTTTACTAATGTATTAAACAGGCGATTGTTCGTTTGTCCCTCAGTGATTACGCTTTCGGTTAGTTCTAATATATAGGAAGCGTAGCTAAATTTTAGAATATCATCCATTCGTTTATAAAAAGAATATTTGTTATCTACCTGAGAAACCTGATACAGGTTTTTCCCTTTAAACAAAACAAATTCTGAGTAACTGAACAATTGTGTTCCTGTTGAATATCTTCCTTTCAAACTTCGGGATCCTTTCGCTACCGCTTGTATTTTACCAAGTTTTTTTGAGAATAATGTCAAAATTGCATCTGATTCCCCAAATTTAACTTTCCTTAAGACCACCGCATCGGTCTT
>JAMNXX010000086.1 GCA_023623095.1 Bacillota bacterium
GTTATGGATCCGAATGATCCCACTTTGTTCACTGCCAGGAATCCATAAGGCATCGCCAAATAGATTTCCTTCCTGCAAGGTATTCCCATCTTTATCTACCGTGATGACGACATCCGGTTCTTGCCCTGTATTTTTTGCATATGTCATGCCCAAAAAATTTCCAAGTACCCAGCTGAGAAGCAGTATAGGAAGAATAATTTTTCCTATTACCTGAAAAAGTGGTCTGTTCCTCATCCGCATCACCTCCTTGAAGAGTGCAGCCATGCGCCCAGATATTGCTCTTCTCCTTCTTCATTTCTTTCTGAACAAACAGATACAGCCTAACGTCTATTTGCTTGAAAATACATTCGTTTCAGAAGAAAACAGAGTCAGGAAATCCACCTCACTGACTCTGCTCTTTTTGTCTTGGCCCATATGAGCCAGTAAAATCCAATCTTTATTGTGGGTTTTGTTTCTTGACAAATGTATTATGCTGCGTAAAATCAAAATCAATCGTTATATTAAGCTTTTCATTTTCTCCTTCATCGCCCTCTAGCGCATCATGAGGGATCACAAATGTAAAGGCATCTTCTACGCCTTGGCTTTCATTCCACCATGTAATTTCGTAATTAGGATCCAATTTCTCCCCTCTTAATTTTGAATTCAACTCTTTTCCTAAATCCGCCAATGCACATGTCCCGCTAAAGGTTTTTCCAGGAACCGGATAACCCAGGCTGTTTAAAATGGTAAAGCGGTATTCAACCATCATTGCTTTTTCTAAATCTGCAACTCCATCCGGGCCAGCATTGAGGGTCTCATAATCAACTCTCACTTCATTGATAACAGCAGGAATGCTTCCAGTGTTTTTTGCTTTTACTTTTGCATATGCTTTTGTACCGGGGAATAGCCTTTTGAACTCAAAAGTTGCTTTGTTGGATTTAGAATCAATTTTAGGCTCTGCTACAAAAATATTATCTAGATTCGGAGCTCCCTGACGGTACCTATTTTTTTCAACCTCAAATACCTTCACTTCTGCATCGCTGTCATTCTTCGCACAGCTCAGCTCTACTGACAATTCTCCTGTTTCGATCGTACTGTCCACCCTGAATGTATCTGTCCACGCTGCATATCCGGCACCCATGAGCACAACGGCTACAACGAGCACCAATGCCAAAAATTTTGTCCTCTTCATGTAACCCTCTCCTTTTCTATTTATTTTGCACTAGTCCTTCGGATACAGAACCCATGCATCTCATTAGTTTTATTATAAAAAGGAGAGAAAAAAGAATCTTCCCTCAAAAGGGTGCTTTGTACCTATCCAATCAGCCCATTTTTGATAGAACGAATTGAGCATATGGATGGCACTTTTTTCCCATATTCGAATCTTTATGTTTTTCCCCGATTCCCCTAAAAATAAATTAACTTCTTCCCTTTTTTCTTCAAAACAAGCAGAGCAATTACAATCCAGCCCCCATGAAGCTCACCCAAGAATACAATGGTTTCGGGAGCGCTTCATAAAAAATACCTCCAAATAGATAATCTAATTTTAATTAATTAGACTGTCTACTTTAGAGGTATCATATCAATTTGCCGGCTTTCGATTTATCTGTTCTGCTTACATGGTTACTTGGTATGATTGCGATTGTCGATTTCTTAAATCTAAAACATAGACCCGATCGTTATCCAAAACATAAAATTTCATCATATCCGCTATATCTGCACTATGCTGATACAAAATCGGCTTTCCGATTTCATCAGCCATCCGCACCAAATCTTCCATGCTCTTTAACGGATATACTGTTTCACATGAAAAGTTAATTTTATTATCTAAAGCAACCAGCCGATTCCCATATTTTCTCAATATGTTTTTTAACTCCCTTTCCAGCGGATCTTTAAAGCTCGTTCCTTTTGTAAAGAGCAGCAGGAACAGCAATCCCCCCGACAAGAAAGCAAGCAATATGCCGTAAACGATTAGCTTCTTCTTATCCAGAGGCGCTTTTACCCGCTTGATTTCATCAATGCTTCCCGGTTTCTTTTCGGATAGCGTTCCTCCAATCTTAAAGTAGCCTGAATTTAAAGGAATGATCATAGAAGTCGATACGTTCTCCTCTATCGTTCCTCGCGCTGTCCGGGCATCAAGACGAACATTCCAAAAAACTGTCATTTTAACATCGGAATGCACCTTCGTATCTTTTATCACCTGCTGCGCAAATTGATTGTATTGAGCGAAATCTAGCGGAATTTCTCTTTTGAGCGAAAGGCTTTTCCCATTTGATTTGAAATTCGTCTTTGGAACAATCGTCCACTCTCGCTTCCAAATAGATTCATAAGCCTCCTCTTCGCTCCGATACCCCTCTATCACAGCCAGTACTTCATAATCCCCCTGTATATCTGCGTCCGCTTCTCCTTCAAAATGATATTCAAAGAAAGTATTGATGGAGTCAACGATTTCCGCAATATAAATATTTCCCGGTTCCAAAGACGGTTCTTGATAAAGGATATTGGGTTTTAGAAAAACCCGATAAAAAACATTTGCTTCCTGTTCATAGGTATAAAGCTCTTTTTTTTCTTCTATCCAGCCCGGATTCAACACTGTCCGGAATAATGAAAATAAAACAGCGCCTGCTGCGAAAATAACTGCTAAAATCACTGCCATCCGGATTTGTTGGTGCCATTCCAATTTCTTTTTTTCACGATATTTCATCATCAGCAACTCCCATCCGATAAGTTTTCGCAGAACATTTCAGCACGTAATTGGTACCGTCTTGAAGAGCTTTGCTCTCCTATGTTTTCCCTCTGAGAAAAAGCGCCAATCTCCCAATTTTAGGAATCACATAGACCATTTTTCCCTTAACGTCTTCCGGTTTGACCCAATCGGAATCTTCTTTTGCATTGTTATCGCCTTTTGTAATATACCTTTTTTGTTTTTCTTCTTCAGCGATATCTACAATTCGATGGCATACATTGACTCCATTTCTGCGAAATTGTATGATTTCTCCTACCTTCGGCTCTTCATCCGCAATTCGCTTGATGAGAACAAGATCTCCGGCTTTTATCACAGGTTCCATGCTACCTGTAAGGATGACGATGGGATAGATGGGGAATACACCCACTGAAAACCAAATCACCCCTATGGAAATGATGCACGTCAACATCCAGCTAAAGGGATTCTCTTCATCTCTATTTTTCTTTGCTTTCTTCGATTCTTGAAGATATAAGTTCTGAAAAAACATCAATGAAAATATCGGGTACAATACCCCAATCAATGCTTTGTTGATCCATTTTAGATCCGGAAGGATGGGACACAGCCATTCAAATCCCTGAATAACCCCAAAATAAATGATCGATGCCCACGGACCTCCCAATAGGACGAGATAAGAAGCGAATACATTTTGAGAAAACTGCGGCAAGAAATACTCTCCCATATATTTTACAACTTGCTCCATTCCCCTGAGATTCATTAAGCGGTTTAAAGGTACCGCACTCATTGCCATCAACAGGGAAATCAACAGTATGATCAATAGGCTTTTCTCGCTGGAAAAGCTATTCACAAGATAATTACGTATCATCTCCCTGCTGATCAGCAAAATTCCCAACCAAAATATATTGATCCCTATCCCTACAAGGGAATGATCATAAGGGCTTTTCCCAAAACCATCTATAAACAGTGCAAATCCGATCATCAGAAAAATATAAAGAAGAGCAAAATTCAACGCCCACCAATTCACGAAATTTTTCAACCGTAAAAGTCCTTTTGAACGAACCCGCGGAAACAACCAGATGATAAAAGCCACCCCCGCCCATAAAACGGGCCTTATAAAATAGATAAAACCGGCAGTTTTATTAAAGGAAAGGGAAGGCAGGTTTTCCAATATATAAATGCCCATAAGAAGCGCAACGATCAAAAAGCACCGCATTTTAGAGGAATGCACGGGCATCCATTTTTCTTTTGATATCATCTCTTCCTCCAATCCATATGCACTTTTCTTGATGATGTTTCAGCGGTTCACCCGGCAATTCTAATCCGATGATTCGCTATCTCCACTGCTCCCACTATCGCTGCTGCTGCCAGCATCTCCACTGCTGCCACTATCACTGTTGCCGCTGCTAGTATCCCCACCGCTGCCACTATCACTGTTGCCGCTACTAGTATCCCCATTGCTGCCATCCTGCCCAGTATTTCCGGAACCGCTATCGGTACTCTTTTCTGAATCACCGCTGCCTCCCGAGCTGTTTTTACTGCTGCTTTCTGAAGTGCTGCTTTGGGCCTCCCCGCTACTGCTACCGCTTACGCCATCGCCTTCTCCGCCGGCTTGAATTCCGCCTTCTTCACCCTTTTCATTTTCAGAACCGGCCTTATCACCTTCTCTTTCAACCGAATCTCCTGCAGAAGATCCGCCACCTCCTCCGTCTTGGAGGGATTCAAAATTAAATTCATTTTCAGGAATCTCCGGTTCAACCGATATTTCCCCTCGAATCGTCAATTCTTTCTGCCAAGCTCCCAATCCGCCCGCCATCAGACCAAAAGCAGCAACGATGCTGCATAAAACGATCAAGCTTTTTGTCTTCATATTGCACCTCCATCTTCATCAGAATGATGCATCGTTCTTCCCCTATTTGAATACAAAAACAAAATAAACCTATTCATCTGCAGCCATTGCATTCCACTGATGAATAGTCAGTTTTGCCTCAAATTCGTAATTTCCCTCTTGCCCTGCATAAATATTTAATTTTCCTTTCCCAAATCCATTTTTTCCTCGTATGATCCGCTCCGGTCCTTGAATCGTTATCCCTTCAGGTAAATTTTGATCCCCATCGATAAGGCTGCATTTTACAGGAACAGTCCCGCGATTGGTCACTTCATAAGAAAGGATTCCCTGATAACCCGGTTGCACTTTGCCCGTGATGGTAATCACATCCTCCTCTCGTATAATTTGAAGGCCTTCTTGCTCATTATTCGTTGGGTCCAGTTCATAATTGCTGAAATAAGGATCTATATTGCCTGAAGAAATCGACTGAAAAAGCTTCAGGTTTCCGTCCCAAGAAGCATAACCTACCCCCAGAAAGCTCAATGCCGCAATCGCGGTAAGACAAAACACCCCCCATTGATAAAATGATCTGCTTTTCTTTCCTTTTCGCACCAATGAAATACACACTCCTTTCTCTCGATGATATGCTTCTGACGAACAAAATGATCCACAACCCACATTTACAGACCTGTCTATCCATTTGCGTGATGATGAAAAAAGATCGCCCCCTAAATATCTTAATTTCTAGACAAATCGTTTACCAAAAGCGCTGCCTGCGTCCGATGCCCCAATCCAAGCTTTGCTAATATGCTGCTGACATGCTTTTTGACTGTATGCTCCGATATAAATAACTTCCGCGCGATCTCCTCATTGCTAAGCCCCTTGCCTAGTTGTACCAGAACATCTTTTTCCCTTGCCGTAAGTTGTTTAAATCGATCGCTCTCTTCCTCCTCCATGCAGTTCTCGAGCATTTCTGTATCAAAATATTTTCTGCCTCTCTGAACCGTTTTTAAAGCAAATAAAATATCCTCTGAAAAAGCATCTTTGAGCAAATATCCATATACCCCTGCTTGCCTGGATCTCAGAAAGTCTTCTTTTTGAAGGGAGGAAGTTAAAATAATGCATTTTGTTTTCAGATTTTTATCTGTAATGCCCTCTACGATTTTTAATCCATCATCTCCTCCAAGCCTCAGATCGATGATGGCAATTTCGTACTCCTCTTGCTCTAAGAAACGGAGCGCCTCCTGAACCGTGGAGGCTTCCTGTATTTTTTCAATGCTTCTTTCCATCGATAAAACGGTGGAAAGGCCTTTTCTTACCAGCGGATGATCATCAACGATCAGTATATTCATACAGCCTCCTCCTTATTCATCCTTCCAATCTGATTTGGAATTTTTACATGAATCGCCGTTCCTTTTTCAATTCTGCTATCGATATGGATCTCGCCCCCTAAGCTTCCAACAAGATAATGCATATTTTTTATTCCCAATCCCCCCCAACCATCCTTTTGAATTTGAGTCACATCAAATCCAATGCCGTCATCGATAATCTGAAGATCGCTTGTTTCATTTTTTATATCTAAAAAAACCTGTATCGTTTTCGATTTCCCATGGCGGATGGCATTGCCTATACCCTCACAGATAATCCGGTAAAATGCTTTCTTCTGCAAGACAGGAAGCTTCTCTTCCTCTCCTGTCATGCAAAAGGAAGCATTTACATGATTCAGATGATTGATCTCAAAGATATATTGGTATATATAGTCTTTTAGCCGTTCTTTGCTGCTGCTCTTCCAGCTTTTGCTGTAAATCGTCTTTCTCAGTTCCTCCATCATATTCTCCAAAACATTCCTGATCATATTTAATTCTTCTTTGAGATGCTCCGCATTCATCTTTTTCAAATTCTGAGCCAATACAAAAATACCGCAGGATACACTAAATAGTTTCTGCAGCGTGCTGTCATGAATCTCATCAGCAATCCGGTTTTGCTCCTGTGCGATCAGCAATCGTTCATTCATTTCCTCTAAATCAAATCGCTTCAACATCGCTACGCCCAATTCTGATAAAAATTGAAGCTGTCCTTTTTTTTCTGTATGTAAAGCCGATTCGGCATCATCTGTGCATTCGATTCCTAAGATGCCGTAAATTTTCTCTGTAGATCGCATTACAGCAAGCATATAATTCTGATCCTCTAAAGAGATCAAAAGCACATTTCGCATGTGGATGAGATCATTCCAGTTCCTAAGGATTGCATCGCTTAGCCGACTTTTTAACGTTTCTGACAGCCCCTCCCCTTCTAATATTCCTTTCATTGACGCATCAAAATCCGATGCGAAAAATGCAAGGGTTGTTTTTGTAATCCTTTTCGTATAATCGAGAAGCAGTTTGATTAAATTGTCTTTGCTTCTCTGGCTGGTAAAGAAGTGGATCGCCTCATACAAAGCTACGATATGGTTCATCGATTCTTTGATCTGCGTATTGGCTAATCTTAAAAGTTGATTGGCCTCCATCAAATTTTTTCTTTCCTTTTCTAGTTTTTTAATCAATCTTTCCAGCAAGTCGAACGCTGCAATCACCGCTATCAGACCGAATATAAAGTTGATTTCTTTATTCAGCAAATCATAAATATGGCTTTCTCCTCGATAAAAGAGGTAAAGCACAATTCCCGTCAAAACGAAAATATAAAGCAACAAATCCAGCCAACAATACTTTTTCCCTAGCTTCAAAGAAGCGATTAAAAATGTATTGAGCGCATACCAAATATAGGGACTGTTCAAACCCCCTGTAGGAATTAATATGAAAGAGTTTCCAACCGTTTCAATGAGAATAAGCATCATGATTTTAGACGGAGAACCCTGGTTTTTATAATACAAGTACATTAATAATGTGGATGATATGAACAAACAACCGACGACAATCAATTTGTTTTTTATAGGATCATCATAGTTTCCGATCATGTAAAAGACAGACGGGACGAACAAAGACAAATAGCGATATAAAAATAATAATTTATTTTCATACGGTTCCGTGCGGATCAATGCGCCCAGACATTTGATGATATGGCTTATCAAAAATAAAACCCCCAACAAACAAATTTCTATTTGTTTTCAGCCCGGATTTCCTAGGTAATTTATTATACACTTTTGGTTGTATGAAGTTTGGCTTTTTATGATGTAGAATTTTATCTTTCGGTTTACAGAAAATTCATTCTTTTTTCATTGTCGATCTTTCCTTTTCTTTTTGCTCTACTTTTTTTATTTTTTAGTTAAAATCATCCTTCTTCTTGTAATTATATGTATTTTGGAATGCATTTTATTCAAAAAAATAGAAACCTTTCCATTATTTTATCGATAATGGAAAGGTTGTATCATGATATAGGGTATTCATGCCGCTTGAAGGCCTATTTCTCTTTATAAAGGAGCTGTCCCATATATACGCCCATCACAGATGCCATCATCAGCCCCCTCGTCCATCCGCTTGCATCTCCCAAGCAGTGAAGCGATTGGATATTGGTTTCAAATTTTTGATCGAGCGAAATCTTGTTGCTATAAAATTTGATCTCCGGTCCATACAGCAGCGTTTCCCTGCTTGCAATGCCGGGAACCACAGTATTCATCGCCTCAATAAATTTCAAAATATTCGTCATCGGTCGATAGGGAATCGCAGAAGTCAAATCCCCGGCGATTGCATCCGGCAACGTAGGCTGCACATTGGATTGATTTAATTCATGCTGCCAAGTTCGCTTTCCATCCAATATATCGCCATACCGCTGCACCAAAATTTTTCCATCTCCTAACATGTTTACCAATTTTGCTACTTTTCTTCCATATTGAATCGGCTGATTAAAGGGCTGTGTAAAATTATGAGAGCTTAATATGGCCAAATTCGTATTTTCAGATTTCTTGCTTTTGTAAGAGTGGCCGTTAACGACGGCCAGATCGTCATCATAATTTTCCTGACTCACAAATCCACCGGGATTTTGACAAAAAGTTCGGACTTTATCTCGATAAGGAGCGGGATAACCGATAAGCTTCGATTCATATAGTACATGATTGACCCTCTCCATCACTTCGTTTCGGACTTCTACGCGCACCCCGATATCTACCGTTCCGGCGCTACGATTGATCCCATGCTTTGCGCAAATCCCTTCCAGCCAAGCAGCGCCTTTCCTCCCTGTTGCTGCAATGATTCGATTTCCATATCGGATTTGCTCTCCCGTCCTTGTCTTCGAGTCTACGAGCTTAACTCCTACTGCTCTCCCATCTTCAATCACAATATCAGTTGCAAACGTATCAAATAGGATCTCAACACCGGCCTCTAAGAGATAATTTTGTATATCCCGATAAATTTCATGAGCTTTTTCTGTCCCCAGGTGCCGGATTGGGCAATCTACCAGTTTCAATCCTGCTTCAATTGCCTTTCTTCGAATGTCTTTAATCGCTTCTGTGTTTTCAAGTCCCTCTACCTTTTTATCCGCTCCAAATTCCAGATAAATCCCATCCGTATACGCGATATAATCCTGTACCGTTTCACTCCCAATAAGCTCAGGCAGATCCCCTCCTACTTCATAGCTTAAAGACAATTTCCCGTCTGAAAAAGCCCCTGCCCCTGAAAATCCTGTTGTAATATGACAATTTGGCTTGCATGATATACAATATCTTGTTTTTTCTTTTGGGCAGGATCTTTGCTCGATCCTTTTTCCCTCCTCAACGATCAAAATTTTTTGGGATGATTTCCTTCGAACCAGCTCCAAAGCAGTAAAAATACCGGACGGCCCAGCTCCGATAATAATCAAATCAAATTTCAAAAAGAAAAACCTCCCCTCACGCCTTAAAGATGATTGTGCTCTTATTCTCCATATATTTTATACCCGAAATCGTTAAAAAATCATATTTGCTCTTTTTTCATTTTCTTATATAAATCCGTGTTTAAAGCCTCTCCTCCTGGGTAAATAAGGAAATAACCAATAAGAAAATATGGATGATAATGATTATTCTTATCTACTACGGCGTTGGTATCATAAAATGCTAAAATACAAAAATATCAATGATGAGACGATAAAGAAAACTTCTACAAAAAAAATCAACTTTACAAAAAATATGAACAGCCAAATATAAAAAAGCTTTGAAAAACCCTCATCGTATCCATCAGGATAAAAAATTGATCGATACTTTTAAAAAATATAGAAAAAACAAAGATTTTATCGTACAATAAAATTAACTCAAATTATCCTTATGATGGATACAATTTCGAATAATGCCAAAACTTCCCCTTTTAAAGAGGAAGTTTTGGCATCCATCCAACAAATCGATTCCCGTATATGATTGAAATGATATGAAAACTTACACAGTCTTTTGAAAGCAAATGATTAGATGAGCGAAAAAAGCAGGTGAAATCATGAAAGTTCAAAAATTAGAAAAGCCAAAACAAATATTTGTCTTTATCATATCTTTTCTTTCATGTATTCTATTTTCTGCAATCGTCTATTATTCAGGCGGAACCGCATTTGTCTTTCCTCACTTGTTTTATTTTTCTATTTCATTTTCCTCCCTTTATGGCAATTGGTTTAACGCTCTATTTACGCCCATTTTCTCGGCAATACTTTTATCGCCGAAATGGATGCCTGCTTATGTAAGCCAACATATTATGCAGAGCAATATCGGCTGGTTGTTTCGCAGTCTTATTTTTGTTTTAGCAGCCATTATTATTAAAGTTATTTCCAATTCCATTCAAAAAAAAGAATATTTAAATACAATCAAATCGAAGCAAATGCTTCGCTTTCAGGAGGCTGCTTTTAAAGGGATATTAAATTTAGCAGAGAGTGCAGACCCAGACACTACCGGAAGGCATCTGGAAAGATTATCCAGTTATGCTGCTGTTTTGCTGGAAGATATGAAAATAAATCCTACGGAAAAAGAAAATATCATCTCAGCCATCCCCTTCCACGATATTGGAAAAGTCGGAATTCCGGATAATATCTTACAAAAACCCGGAAAGCTGACCGATGCCGAATTTGAAATCGTAAAACAGCATCCGATCATCGGCGGAGAAATATTTGAAAATATTGAAAGATCCATTATTGAAGAAGATTTGCGCCAAATGATCAAAACAGCCAAAGAGTTGATCTACTTTCATCACGAACGGCCTGACGGCAAAGGCTATCCGCTGGGATTGAAAGGAGATGAAATCCCCTTCGCTGCGAAAGTTGCTGCGCTGTGCGATGTCTATGATGCCCTTTCTTCAAAAAGACCCTATAAAGATCCCATCCCACATGAACAATGCGTTGAGATCATCAAAGCGGGAAGGGGAACGCAATTTGATGAAAAGATCGTAGACCAATTTCTAAATGTTCATGAGAAATTCAAAGAGATTGCTGAAAATCTCAAAGATGAAGGGATTTCAGCTCCGCAAAAAATCCTTGAGAGCATCGATACCATCCGAAAAAATAAAAATAAAATTAACGATGCTTCATAGAACCCAACAATCCCTTATGACATTAATCTTTGTGTAAATTCCAGAAAGAGTACGTCGTTCTTTTTAATTCCGCCTGTTTTTGAAATAAATATTTATAAATTAAATCTTTTTTGCTGTCGTGCAAATTGCTGTAATCAAAATCAAAATGATAACGGGATCCCATCCGATAATTTTTTATGATCCGTCCACTGATATCCAAACATATCTCCTCATCAAAGTATACTTGTATGTAAATAATTTTATCTTTTATTTGATGAGCAGCCTCTTCATCATCGATACAAAATGATAACGCATTTGGTCCTATTTTATAGATTTTTACATCGTAAATTTCTTTTTGCTTTTTATTGCTCATACATACGACAACCCCATGCAAATCCCACAATATATTAAAAAGGCTTCTCCTGGGATTTAAATGCAAATTGAAATATAGGATGGAATCATTCCTTATTTCTTTCACAGAACCGCTGCATTCGAAAATATTATGTGAATCTTTAAGATATAAGTCAATTTTTCGGATATCCGTTTTTTCTAATTCATCTATCGTTTGATTTGCCTCTATCTTGAATACACAATCATCAGATGCTTTACTATCAGGTATTTTCATCAATTTCCCCTGTACAAAATGGACCCCGTCTTTTAAATGAATCGCTGCGGCTCCCTGAATCAGCATACAAGAAAAAAGCCTATCCTGCTGGCTTTTCAAATCTACCAATATTTTCAGCGCAGCATTTACTACTTTTGGATGAAACTGTTTTCCTTTTTGTAATGTCAATTCTGAAATAACTGCATGGAGTGATTTTACGTCTCGATAGGGTCTTTGGGAAA
>JAMNXX010000070.1 GCA_023623095.1 Bacillota bacterium
ATCCACCCTCATCACCTACCGCAGTATTCAACCCTTTTTGCTGCAAGACTTTCCTTAGATTATGAAATACTTCAGCCCCCATCCTCAGAGCCTCTCTGAATGTATCTGCCCCAGTAGGCATGATCATAAACTCTTGGATATCAACATTATTATCTGCATGTTTTCCTCCATTGAGGATATTCATCATCGGTACTGGAAGGGTTTTTGCGTTGATCCCCCCTATATATTGAAACAAAGGCAATCCAAGAGATGCTGCTGCCGCATCTGCAACTGCAATGGACACGCCTAAAATCGCATTGGCCCCTAATCGTCCTTTATTTTTTGTTCCATCTAATTGAATAAGCATGTTGTCAATTCCGATCTGATCGAGCGCATTCAGCCCAATTATTTCCGAAGCAATCTCATCATTTACATTTTCAACCGCTTTCAATACACCTTTTCCTAAATATCTTTCTTCATCTCCATCTCTTAATTCCACTGCTTCAAATGCTCCTGTAGAAGCGCCGGAAGGAACGATTCCGGAACCCATTGTACCGTCTTCTAAGTACACCTCTACTTCCACTGTAGGATTTCCCCTTGAATCTAAGACTTCTCTAGCCAAAACATCAACAATTGTCGTTGACATATCCATTTTCTCCTTTCAGATTTAAAAATTTACCATTTGAATAAAATCATCGGGTTTTAGGCTCGCCCCACCGATTAAAACACCATCAATATCTTTTTGAGCCATGATCGCTGATATATTTTCTGGCTTTACGCTTCCCCCATATTGGATCCGAATAGTTTCAGCTGCTGAAACACCGAAAATCTCCTGGATATTCTTTCGGATCCATGCAATCACTTCATTTGCCTGCTCCGGAGTTGCAGTTTCCCCTGTGCCTATCGCCCATATCGGCTCGTAAGCAAGTACAATATCTTTTATTTGAAGCGCATTGACTCCTTTCAGTGCTTGGATAACTTGCGTTTTGATCCAATCCTGTGTCGCACCTCTTTCCCTTTGTTCAAGTGTTTCTCCGACACAAACAATTGGTCGAATCCCATGATTCAAAGCTGTATGTACCTTTTTATTGACCGTCTGATCCGTCTCATTAAAATACTGTCTTCTTTCTGAATGACCGATAATGCAATAATCGATTCCAATTTCTTTTAGCATGAGCGGTGAGATTTCACCGGTAAAGGCTCCATAATCTTCCCAATGCAAGTTTTGGGCTGCTAATTTAATGTTTGTACCCTCAATCTCTTTTTTTACCGCCGCAAGGCTTGTATAAGGAACACACAATACGACTTCTCTATCTGTATTTTTTATATCTTCTCGAATTTGGCGTACAAATTGTACCGCTTCTTCCATCGTTTTATGCATTTTCCAATTTCCCGCAATGATCGGTATTCTCACAAGAACATGCCTCCTCAATTTTTACTTATCTTGGATAACTTCGATACCAGGCAATGGTTTTCCTTCTAAAAATTTTAATGATGCGCCTCCTCCTGTAGAAATATGGGTTATTTTATCGGCAAAACCCAACTGCTCTACTGCTGCTGCACTATCTCCTCCTCCGATAATCGTTATTCCTCCGCTTTCTGCCATTGCTTTTGCTATTTCTCTTGTTCCTGTTGCAAATTCAGCTATTTCAAATACCCCCATAGGTCCATTCCATACGATCGTTTTTGCATTTCGAATTTCTTCTCCATATACTTTCACCGTCTCAGGTCCTATATCTAGGCCCATTTTATCTTTTGGAATATCCCCTATCCGTACCGTCGTGTGCTCAGCACCTTCTTTTATTTCATTTGCAACAACAATATCTGAAGGCAGCAACAATTGAACACCCTTATTCCTTGCATTGTTTATGAGTTCCTTTGCTAATTCAATTTTGTCTTCTTCCAAAAGCGATTGACCAATTTCATACCCTTGTGACTTTAAAAATGTATAAGCCATACCTCCTCCAATAAGCAGTGTATCTACTTTTTCTAAAAGATTTTGGATCACTTTAATTTTATCTGAAACTTTAGCACCGCCTAAAATCGCCACAAAAGGTCGTTTTGGATCCTGCAAAGCTTTGCTCATCATATCAATTTCTTTTTGAATTAAATATCCAGATACACAAGGCAGATAATCCGCAATGCCTGCTGTCGATGCATGGGCACGATGCGCCGTTCCAAAAGCATCATTCACAAATAGTTCGCCTAGATTTGCTAATTCTTTTGCAAATACCGGATCATTCTTCTCTTCTTCTTTTCGGAATCGTACATTTTCAAGGAGAACGATATCGCTTTCTTGCATTTCTTCTGCCGCCCTTTTCGCATTCGTACCGACAACATTATCATCTGCTGCAAAGATCACATCTTTCTGAAGCAATTCTGCAAGTCGCTTTGCTACCGGTTCTAAACTATATTTTTTATTCGGCTCCCCT
>JAMNXX010000041.1 GCA_023623095.1 Bacillota bacterium
TGCTAAATTAGCTGTTGAAGAAACCGGAATGGGAAATTATGAAGATAAAGTGCAAAAAAATAAAGGAAAAGCAAGGATCATATGGAATAATTTAAAAAACAAAAAGTCTGTAGGGATTATTAACCGCAATGAAGAAACAGGAATTGTGGAGATCGCAAAACCGGTAGGAGTTGTAGGAGCGATTACACCTTGTACAAATCCTATTGTTACGCCTATGTGCAATGCAATGTTTGCGTTAAAGGGCAGAAATACAATTATTTTTACTCCGCATCATCGTGCCGTGCGTTCCAGTACGTATGCGGTTGATTTAATCAATCAGGCGTTGAAAAAGCATAATGCCCCTGAAAATTTAATTCAAATTCTCCGGGAGCGCTCCCGCGAACATACTCGGGAATTGATTAGCGCAGTCGATGTAGTTGTCGCTACGGGCGGTATGGGGATGGTCAAGGCAGCATATAGTAGCGGAAAACCTGCTTATGGTGTAGGTGCAGGGAATGTACAGTGCATCATCGATAGAGACGTGGATTTCGAGGAGGCCGTACCGAAAATTATTCTTGGAAGGACATTTGATAATGGAATTATTTGTTCTGGAGAGCAAACTGTGATAGCACATGAAGACGATTATGATCAGGTGATTGAGATATTTAAGAAAAATGGTGCTTATTATGTAGATGATCCGCAAGAGAAAGAACTTTTTAGAAAAGCGCTCTTTGTTGACGGCGTCATGAATCGCCATGCAGTAGGACAATCTGTGCAGACAATTGCAGAGTTAGCAGGGGTAAAGGTTCCGCCGGAGACAAAAGTCATTCTAATTGAAGCAGATGGCGTAGGCGATAAAGATGTCCTTTGCAAAGAAAAGATGTGTCCGGTGATGGCGACTTTCCGATATAAAGATTTTAAAGAAGCAGTGCAAATTGCCCAAAAAAATTTAGATCTGGAAGGAAAAGGGCATAGCGTTGCTATCCATTCAAATACAAAAGAGCATATTGAATATGCAGGGACAGTATTGACAATTAGCCGACTGGTCGTGAATCAGCCGAGTGCAACGACTGCTGGGGGAAGTTTTTATAATGGATTTGCGCCGACAACCACATTGGGATGCGGCTCATGGGGAAATAATAGCATTTCCGAAAACTTGGATTACAAACACCTTCTTAATATTTCTCGTATCGGATATTATAAAGAAGACGCTTATGTTCCGAGCGATGAAGAATTGTGGGGTTGATGATTGGAGGGCTTATTCTTTAACTAGAAAGAAATTTTAACCCTCATACAAATTTATGAAATGTATATTCCTGTGAGTTTTTATGAAAGAAGGCTTTCGCAGAGCCGTTTGAGCGGTTGAAAAAGAGAACCTTTTTCTAGGGAATAGACTGCCCCGTCGAATAGACAGGGGCAGTTTAATATTAGGAGAGGTTCTTTTTTTGATTTGATAAAAGCATAAATCAGATGATTTTTTAAGTGGAGTGTGTGCTATAAAGATTATTTATCCACATTTTCTCTTTTGTCTGAAGGAGTATTTTCAGGAGGGTGTTTCAGAATCCGTTTTTTTGATTTTAATGAATTGCATTTCGTGCAGAAATAGCTGACAGCTGCGCACGAGCTGCACTCTTCGAGAGGCGCCCCGCAGTCTGGGCAATAATAAATTTCTGCCATATTCTTTTTCCTCCTCATCAGTTTTAATTTTATGATACCCATTTTTATCTTTTTGCAAGCATATTCTAAAAAATGAGATAATGGATGTTAAAAAAGATTAATATGCCCCAAAAACTTTTTTTTATGCGTATTAGCTATTAGGTATAGGAGGTGTATGCATGGCACCTTTGCTCTCGTTTTTCAAAAAGTCATCTCTGAGCAGAAGGATAGAAAGCATTCAGTCTGGTTCAAAAGAAGAACGTGAAAAGCTGATTGCAGAATACATCCCTTTTATTATAAAAACAGCATCAGATTATTTAAATCGGTATATAGAATCCGAAAACAGCGATGAATACAGCATAGCGATGCAGGCTTTCAATGAGGCGATTGATAAATATGATTCTTCAAGGGGAACTTTTATTCGTTTTGCTAAATTAATCATACATAGCAGGCTAAAAGATTATTTTAGAAAAAATAAAAATAACACACGAACAGTGTTGTGGAGTCAATTAGAAGAAAACCATGAAGAAATAAAAGGTCATTTCGACATGGAGACTTTCATAAATTGTTGGGCTGTGGAAGAAGAGATTCAGAAATTGGAGCAAAAATTAGAAACGTTTCGGATCACGCTGACGGATTTAGTAAAAGAAGCTCCAAAACATAAATCTACTAGGATAAACGGCATACGCATTGCAAAATACATTGCCGAGAATGAAGAATTAAAAAAGAGCTTGCTAACGACAAAAATGCTTCCCAGTTCAAAAATTATGCATGA
>JAMNXX010000262.1 GCA_023623095.1 Bacillota bacterium
AATCAGCATTCATTTTGCTTCTAAGCCCGAAGACGAGGGACAACCTTACGGGCATAACAAATATGAAACATTAGCGGGTTTACTGATATCGATTATGCTGTTTTTTGCCGGTGGAAAAATTATCCTGGGCGCAATTGAAAGGTTCAGAGAGCCAATCATTCCGGAAATAACAATAGAAAGCCTTATCTTGCTCATCTTTACTTTGATCGTCAATAGTGTTGTTTCTGTTACAGAATATAGAAAAGGGAAAGAACTGAACAGTCCGATTCTGATTTCAGACTCCATGCACACAAGAAGTGATATTTATATATCGTTGGGGGTTTTAGCAACCCTTGTAGGTGTTAAATTAGGAGTTCCCCCTATGATCGATCCGATCGCCTCATTGGTGGTAGCCGTTTTTATTATTCACGCAGGTTATGAAATTTTTAAGGAAAACAGCGATGTGCTCCTTGACGGCGCAGCCGTTGATTCAGAAGAGATAAGGGATATTGTAATGAGCTTTGAAGATGTGAAAGATGTTCATAAGATCAGGAGCAGAGGCAGCATCAATCATTTAAATATCGATTTGCACATCGTCGTCAATTCAAAATTGAACGTTGAAAAAACACATAAACTGGTGCACGATATAGAAGATGCGATCAAAGCAAAATTTCATAAGAATTCACAGGTAATCGCTCATGTTGAACCTGATAAAGATGAATGAAGAAAATAAGATGATATCGTATATCGAAGCAAGCAAGGGAAAAGAATAATATCGAAATCCATTATTCTGTCTGAAAAAAATCCGCAATAGAAATATCCATTTTGACAAATAAAACGGATTCGATCTTCCAGAGAGAGGTGCATCGATATCATTACAAGATTTAAATCTTTTCAGGAAAAGCGAATGAAAATTTTTTCGGAAGTGGTTCGGAAATATTGGAACGGCGAGTTAAGCAATATCGCTGATTTAAATGGGCTTGTTCGAGATATTCAAGAAAAATATCATTTTAAAGAAGAGGATATCCCCTTTATTAAAGATCACATCCGGGTGATCATGGGACTCGATCCAAAGGGGGATGCCGAATTTGAAGATGAATTAGACATCGTGAAAAATTCAAAAGAAATAAAACAGCCTATTATCGCAAAAATAGATGGGATATGTGAATATTGCAATGAGGAAAACTGTAAATGCCATGATTTTTGCAAGTATGAGACCCATCTATATAGAAGAAGCAAAGGACCTGTGATTGTCAATAACAAATGCCTGGATTGCGGCGAATGTGTTTCCGCATGCGATTTTGGCGCCCTGGCGGATAAAGTGGAATTCATTCCGCTGATTGATTTTTTAAAGGATAAAAATACAACGGTTTATGCGGCTGTCGCACCGGCCATTGTGGGCCAGTTTGGCGAAGATATCACGCTAGGGCAGATAAGAACCGCATTGAAGTTTTTAGGTTTTCAGGATATGATTGAAGTTGCTTTATTTGCAGATATATTGACAATTAAGGAAGCGCTCGAATTTAATCATTCCGTAAAAAAAGAACAGGATATCTTTCTGACCAGTTGTTGTTGCCCCGTGTGGTTTAATATGGTGAAAAAACATTATCCAAAGCTTTTCGACAGCATGCCGCCGTCCGTTTCGCCCATGATCGCATCAGGCAGGTTTTTAAAAGAACTTTACAAAGATGCAAAAGTTGTTTTTATCGGCCCATGCGTTGCCAAAAAAGCAGAAGCAAAAGAACCCAGTTTAAAGAGCGCCATTGATTTTGTTTTAACTTTTGAGGAGTTAAAGGAGATCTTTGAGGCGTTAAAAATAAATTTAAAAGAGCTTCCCGGCGATGAAAAAGATCAGGCGTCTTTCGCCGGAAGAGTGTATGCAAGGACAGGAGGCGTAAGCTTTGCAGTAAAAACAGTCGTCAATCGATTGGCCCCTAGAAGGCTAATTAAATTAAAAGCAAAAAAAGTAGATGGGGTACAGGAATGCAAAGAAATATTGGATCAATTGCTAACGGGAAAGGATATTCATTACAACTTTGTGGAAGGAATGGGATGCAAAGGGGGCTGCGTTGGTGGGCCAAAAACGAATATGGATGCAATAAAAGCCACGAGCATGGCCAATGAATTTGGAGAAGATTCATTAATTATAACGCCTTTTGATAATTTAAATGTTATGAAAATACTGAAACAGTTTGGGATAAAGGATATAAAGCAGATATTGGAAAATGAGAAAATTGCGGCTATTTTGAGGAGGGAGTAGAGCGTATTTTCCCTGCTCCTTTAATGATGGAGGAGCGTTCCTTTCACACCATCGTAAAAATATAAAGTCCTTCAAGAAAAAAAGCAGGAATAAATTGTTCCTGCTCTTTCTGCAAACATCAAATCAACCCATTGCATTACAAATAAAGTTGTTCTGCTGCAAACAG
>JAMNXX010000023.1 GCA_023623095.1 Bacillota bacterium
TTGGCTCCATGACAATTTGTTCCTGTTCATATATCTGCTTTGATATATCCCATAAATCTTCTCCCTGATAAAAAACTTCAATATCGGACATATGATAATTGCCATAAATTTCAGCCTGTATATTAAATAACTTTTCAGGATATCGCACATGGGCACGAATCCCTTCAGGCATCTTCTCTGCCGGTGTAAACAATTGCGGAAAGATCTTGTTCAATGTTTGGATGATCGGATCATCCTCGTCAAACAGATAATAAGATGTATCTCCATTATACGCATCGATCACCACTTTGACAGAATTGCGTATGTAATTTTCTCCCATCTCCGCAAAAGGTTTGGCATAGGGATAATAGTTGCTTACGGTATAGCCATCGATCATCCAGTACAGTTTCCCATCATGGATGATAAGATAGGGATCTTGATCATATTCAATAAAAGGTGCAATTTTTCTTACCCTATCGTGAATGTTGCGATTTAGAAGGATCTTGCTCTCTGAAGTTACATTGCTTGATATCAATATTTTTAAACTTTTTTCCTTTATCGCATAAAGTATCCTATTGATTCCTTTCAGAGAAATGCCTCCGTTTCCTTGATAGATTGTTTCTACATTTTCATCTCCGCTCGGATAATCAAATTCTTTTTCTTTCGTATTTGTAATTACATAATTGTTCGTCATCTCTCCAAAATAAATCTCGGGCCTTGTTACCTCCAAGCCTTCCACAGAAGAACGGGGAGGAATATCTTTAATAAGAAGATTGGGCTGCCCCTCAGCAGTAACATCATTCACAGGGGAGAGCGTCACGCCATATCCGTGTGTATATTTCAAATGTTGATTGATCCACTGCTGATTGATCTTTGCATAGTCAAGCTCCCGAGCAGATAAAAATACCTGTGTATATCTCCCGTCAATATAATAGCGATCCACGTCCACATCGTAGAAGTGATAATACAAGCGCATCCCATGGCGTTGATTGTAGAACTGTTTTGCCGGCTCATAATCATTAATTCGAATATTTTCAATCGTCTCCCGATTTTTCTCTAGATCTTTCTTATCCAAATCTTGCGCTACAGGAAAAACCTTTTCCTCAATCTTATCCAGTCCATATGCCTTTCTGGTATATGTAATATCATGTTTCAAATATTTTCTTTCTTTATTAATTTCATCAGGCGCAACAATAAAATTTTGCACCCCTAAAGCAATTCCATTTCCAAGAACGGCCACAGCAATAATCGCTATTGGGCCTGCGAATGCCATCTTCCATTTTTGTTTTCGAACCCCGATAACGAGCAAGACTGCAGATACAAAAGACAATATCGCAAGAATACGATATACCCATAGCGTTATATGCACATCTGTAAAACTTGCTCCATAAACGATCCCCCTAGAGGAAAAAAGAAAATGATAAATTTTTAAAAAACAGCCTATTCCTAAAATGAACAGCGCAATACTACCCAATATGGTCAACTGCCTCAATGCAATCTGAAAAAGATTCTTGACATTCTCCCGATCAAATCCACCGTAAATATGAAATTTTCGTTCCGGATGATTGGCATCAAATAGAGTCGGTCTCCGAATGCTCACCATCATAAAATAAAAAAGAAATGTAACAAAAAAAAGCATGATCACAAAACCGATCAGCAGATAATAGATCTGGACAATTAAAGGCAGTTTAAATATATAAAAGGAAATATCATTGTTGAAAATCGGGTCCTGCTGTCCAAAAGGAGTTGCTTTAAAAAATTTCAGCCATTCAAACCATAAATCTCCAGAAAACATAATGGTTGCAATCAAAGAAATAACCATGGCTCCTGCAAATGCGATCTGGTTTACCCTTTTTTCTTCAAGCCCTATGTATACTGTACTCACTTTTCTGTAATAATCCTTTTTAATGCCTAAAAAATAAAAATAGATCAATATCGTTAAAATAATGAAAATCGGAATTCCAATTTTTAATTGGGTAAACAGTTTTGTTAAAAATACTTTTTCATAGCCTACTTCTTGAAACCATTGATAGTCCGTTACAAAAGTGAGCAATGTATTAAAGAAGAGCATAAAGAGCAAAACGCATGCAACCACGATGCTTATAACTACCTTTTTCGCAGAAACCAAATTGTCTCCCCCCTGTTTATGAATTCTGCATCAGATCAAAATCACTTCCTATTTTTATTATAAAGAAAATTCTTGATACTCACAAGAATATCGGGAAAGATTTATTTTTTTCCTTAGCATCAAAGAAAATCTCCAAAAACAAATCATGCCATTAACATCAAAAATCTTTTATATGAATGGTACCATGTTAAATAACCCTGTTGATATTTGATATTTTCTCAACAATCCCCTATACTAAAAAATATTTCCAGGTTGGTGGGGTCCAGATGACTTTAAGAGAAATCATGAAGGC
>JAMNXX010000174.1 GCA_023623095.1 Bacillota bacterium
AAATTAGATGCCATTTTCCGTCTTTATATTCAAATGTCCCTTGGTTCTGATTCTTTCTGTCGATGACGATCGCCTGATTGAGCTGCTTTAATGAATGATTCAACGATACATATTTTTTCGGGACCCAGTATTCTCCTTCAAAGTTAAGCGTCCGAATCTTATAGAAATTGGGGCTCTCCTCCAATATGGAAACCAGCACCCCATCTGCAATATATCGAAAATCCGATTTCACATCGGCTTGGAAGTATGCAGGAGCAGATTGATACCTTCTTTCTCCGTAGGGATCAATTTCTTTGCCGTTGCAGAGCGGCGCGCTTCCGCTTCGATCCTTATAATTGGCGATATACCCTGTCTGATGGCTTTCCACTTCCCCTTTCAATATATTGAGAGCTTTTTCCATTTTATCAAATTGAAATCTCCGCGGCTCTCCCAGAGGAGAAAGGACGTAGCCATAATGTGTCATACCATTTTGATTCCAGAATACCTTATACCATCGATCCTGGTTGTATTCTTTCAGATATTCTCCCTTTACTTCTTCTATCAGATTCAATTTCTCATAATGATACGCCTTTCTAAGGATTTTTGATGCCGTCGTCGGTTTTTCCCGAATATGGATTGCTTGTTTGGTTACCAGCAAATAATCATAGTGGATTGGATATTGATGATATCGGATGCTGGATTGAACCATAGCGGGCAGCTGGGTATGAAATACCTGAACAAGTTCATAGCCATCTGTCGAAATATTAGCTGTTTGCTGTGTATCCTCCTGTGTCCCCTCGTTGGGAATCTCTGTCACCGGCTCCGAATTTTGTTCCGGGCTGATCTCTTGTTTCTGTGCAGCCCCTTCCTTCACCTCATGGAGCCCATGTACATCTTCTTCCACATCCTGCGGCCGGGATAATTCTCCTTCCCCTTGAATCTCCTGTGCAATAGAAATATCATCCCATCGAAGGACTTCCCGGATCCCATATAACGACGCCAAAGCAGGAAAAATCATAAAGAAAATCAGTACGCATTTTTGTTTTTTTGTCATCTGTCTCTCCTTCCTGAATGTATTCCGTCCAAAATTTCTTCCCCGACTCTTTAGGAAAGAATCCTCTTTTGTGCGATCTTCCCTCAATCTATCCTATTCATTTGGATCCAAAACTTGCCTTCTTTTTTAAAATTTTCATTTTATTTCATAAAAATAAAGAACAACAAGTGTTCTTTATTTTTATGTAGATTTTCAATTTTGTTATTTCTTTTACTGCTGTGCCATTCTGTTTTCTAAGTCTTCTGCATTTTGGAGCTCAAGGGTTTCAGAAACAGTTGCAAATTCATATCCCTGTTCTCTTACCAATGCAATCACTTTCGGAAGCGCAGAAAGCATATTTGTCATCGCTTTCTTTCTTCCGCTGCTGTGCATAAGAATGATGCTTCCCGGGGCTAATCGGCTTTGTACATTAGACAAAATCCGGTTGACCGATATTCCCGACCAGTCTTTGGAGTCTACAGACCAGTTGACGATATTATATCCATGGGCATAAATAACTGCCTCACTCTCTTCGCTGCTGCTCCCATAAGGAGGCCGAAACAAATTCGATACTTCCCCTCCTGCAGAAACGATGATTTCAGCCGTCTTGTCCAGCTCCTGTTTGATTTCATCTGCCGTCAGCTTACTAAAATTTCTATGACTCCAGCTATGGTTCCCGATTTCATGGCCTTCTTCCGTTATTCTTTTGATCGTCTCCGGATATTTTTCAACATGACTGCCAATCAGAAAAAAGGTTGCTTTTACATCGTTTTCTTTTAAAATATCCAATACTTTATCCATATAATCGCTCGGCCCATCATCAAATGTTAAAGCTACTCGATTTTTTTGCGTATTTCCCGAATAAAGGATTTTGTCTTCCACCATATAGCTTTTTTGGTTTTTGATTTGAGCGCTCTCTGGATTTTGCTGAGCCGCTTCTGCAACCTGGGATTGAGAGTTTTCCGTTCCTTTTTGTTCAGTTTGTGAGTTCTTCTCCTGATTTTCTGCGACAGAATCTTTATTGCAAACCTTTTCCACAGTTTTGTTCGGTTGCCCCGGCTGATATGAAAAAAATGCCGCTTTTAGAACTGTTCCCCCGGGAGGAAAGAGAAAGATCATACAAATAAACAAAATGATGCCGATCCTTGTATATTTTTTCACCTTTTTACACCTGCTTTGTCCTTTCTCGCCTTATCTCTAATTTTATTATACATGAAATTTGTCCTGATGTCGTTTTATATTAAGATAAATATGCTAGAACTTTATGGAAAAGAAAATATTGGATTGACAAAAACAAACCTGTAGTTATACATTAATAAAAAAATTTAAACAAATATTTATTTTTAAATAGGTGAATCAAATTAAAAAATAATATCAAATAAATC
>JAMNXX010000088.1 GCA_023623095.1 Bacillota bacterium
TCTCCTGACTCCATTCCGGAATGAAGCCGCTTCAATCCTGCTTCTCTCAATGCTTTCAGCTCTTCTAATGATTTTAAAACGATATACCGTGCAGAACCATAAACCGTGATCCGATGTAGATGCGGGAACAATTCATGTGCATATTGGAAAATCTCTATGAGATCCTTTGTCTTCATCAAAATCGTATTTCCATCTGCGAAAAAAATCGTGTAAATTGCCTCTCCATAATATTCCTTTGCCATCTTCAGATCTTCTTTGATCTCTTTTACAGGACGGATCCTAAATTTTTTATCCTTATACATTGTACAGAACGTACACTGGTTGTGCGGGCAACCAATTGTCGCCTGAATGATCAAGCTGCTTGCCTCGCTGGGCGGACGATAGATCATCCCTTCATATCGCATTGGATATTTCATTCCTTTCTTAAAAAGATTTTTGCTAAAATATGATTAATTTCCTTATAAATTGGTATAATATAAATAAGAACAGGAGCTGATTCAAACAATTTTATATAGAGACAGCTACCTTTTGTAGTTCATATACCACAATAAACGATAAAGGGGTGATTCCACCAAAAGCATGAGTGAAGCACAACAACATTCTCAGTGAAAAGGCAACTCCCAAAAATTTTGAAGCAAGTTTAAGAGAGGAGTTGCCTTTTTACATGCATTTTTTGAATAGCAACTCCCGTCATCTTATCATTCGTCTTCGCTATGCAAAATGGTCTTTGAAAGCATGAAAAGAAATCTCCTCAATGACCTATCTTAAAACCCCTTTTAAAACGATCGTTTTTACTTGGGATAATTCCTCCAACGTGCTGCTTATGCCCTCTCTGCCCAAACCGCTCATTTTATATCCTCCAAATGCAATATCCATCGTCCGATAAAAACCTGAACCGTTCATCACCACTTCGCCGCATTCCATGCTGGCGGCCGCTTTCATGGCTTTGTTGATGTCCCGGGTCATCACGGCTCCGTTTAGCCCATATTTCGAAGCGTTGTGAATGGCAATCGCTTCCTCAAACGTGTCAAATCCAATAATCGGAAATACGGGACCGAAGATCTCCATATCCTTTGCAATGTCCATATCCGGCCGCACATCCACCAATACCGTCGGCTCGAAAAATGTCTTGTTGAATCGCTTTCCGCCGTAAATGCACCTTGCTCCCTGGGCGATCGTATGCTGAACCTGCTCTTCCACTTTCACCGCCGCTTTTTCGTTGATCAGGCACCCCATGTGGTTCTGCGGATCCAATGGATCGCCGATCCGGATTTTTTTCAGTTGTTCCACCAAAATATTTGTAAACTCTTCTTTGACGGAATTTTGCACAATGATCCTCTTTGTGGCGATGCAAACCTGACCTGCATTCGTAATCCTGGACTGAACGGCTTCTTTTGCAGCCAGTTCCAGATCCGCATCCTCAAAGATGATCATGCCGTCGTTTCCGCTCAGTTCCAAAAATACATGATGAAGATGTTTTGCCGCATTAACGGCCGTATCAATTCCCACATCGGTGCTTCCGGTCAAGCTGACCGCATCGATCTTCGGGCTTGCCGTCAAGTATTGCCCAACAACCGGACCGCTTCCTGTAATCACTTGCACCACACT
This sequence comes from Bacillota bacterium, assembly GCA_023623095.1. Lineage (GTDB taxonomy): Bacteria > Bacillota > Clostridia > Peptostreptococcales > Thermotaleaceae > JAMNXX01. The sequence goes on from JAMNXX010000088.1 coordinate 1,609, forward strand.
TCCCGGTACGCCTGCTTCCAGCAGCAATTCCGTCAAATAAATATTATTCAAAGGGTTGTCGGATGCGGGTTTGACGATCACCGCATTTCCCATGATCAGTGCCGGAGCCACCTTGAATGCAAAAGTAAATGCAGGGTAATTAAAGGGGATAATGCACGCAACGACTCCGAGAGGTTCTCTCCTCGTAAAGACAATGTCTTTTTCCGTGCCCGGATCCGTATCCGGCATGCTCATCCCATATAAATGCCTTGCTCTTTCAATAAACCCCCTAAAGAGATAGGATACCGAACTCACTTCCGCCTTTGCCTGCTTGATGGGCTTTCCCGTTTCTTTGCACAACAGCGTCGCTATCTCATTTCGATGTTTCGAAACAAGATTCGCATACTCCGAAAGGATTCTTGAACGCTCATGTAAAGGAGTGGATGCCCATACCCTTTTTCCTTCCTGCGCAAAATCTAGGGCTTTCTCCACATCTTCTTTCGTTGCACTGGGCACCGTATCTAACCATTCGCCGGTAGCAGGATTCATGACATCGATCGTTTTTCCATCGAAAGAATCTACTTTTTCTCCTCCAATAATCATCTTCATCTTTCTTCAAACTCCTCTCTTCGTATCTTTTGCTTGCGCGATTTTAGAAAAAATATGCTTTTATCCGACCCTGTTAAAGAATATTTTCATGCAGCAGTTCTCAACGCATAATTTTTTTGTAAACGAAAATTTCCAGAATGGTATTTTTATTTTATCATATTATTGTAAACCCTTCCAACATAGGATATCCTCTTTACGGGAGGAACCATCTCCATGTCCGTGGATCCGCGTATCGGTGCGGCGATTCCATCCCTGTCCGGAGAAGAGATCATGTCCATGGTCACCAATATCGATAAATTCGCAGAGATTGAATCCATTAACTTTTCTCAACTTCCGGGCCCCCACATCGATCCGCTCATGATGATGAAAATAAGGGATGAGGTTCTAAAAATCATCAGCAGGCCTGATATTACCGGCGTCATCATCACGCACGGAACGGATACATTGGAAGAAACAGCCTATCTGCTGGATTTGACCATTCAGAGCGAAAAGCCCATCATCGTCATCGGCGCCATGCGGAACAGCTCTGAATTAGGCTATGACGGCCCCAGCAATCTGGCAGCCGCAGTCTGTACGGCCATCTCTCCGGAAGCAAAAAACAAAGGGGTTTTGGTGGTCATGAACAACACCGTCAATGCCGCCAGTGAGGTCACCAAAACAAACACATTGAGCTTGGATACATTCCAATCAATGGAATTCGGCCCCTTAGGCATTGTGGACAATGATAAACTGATCTTGCGCAGAGATATCATCCATCGCCAGCATATCCCTGCAACGTCCATCGTAACAGATGTGTCGTTAATTAAATGCGTAGCGGGCATGGACTCTAAAATGTTTCGCTTCTGTGCCGATTCCGGTTCGAAAGGAATCGTCATCGAAGGAATGGGAAGGGGAAATGTTCCTCCTGCCATGCTGGAAGGCATTCAATATGCGCTGGATAAAAAAGTTGCCGTTGTCCTCGTCTCCAGATGTCCTACGGGAAGAGTGCTGGATACATACGGATATGAAGGGGGAGGACGGCAGCTAAGGCAAATGGGCGTTTTATTCGGCGGAAGCCTTCCCGGACAAAAAGCGCGCATCAAGCTGATGCTCGCCCTCAGCATTACCGATGATTTGAACGAGTTGAGAAAAATCATCGAAAACGAAACCTATCAATAATTAAATTAAATTAAAAACTCCCTGAGGCTTTTTCCGCTTCAGGGAGTTTCCATTTTATTTTCTTAAATCGTAATTCCAGTTGTTTTTCTCCATTTCTTGAATCAGCTCAACCACATAATCGGTAACGATTTGGAGCATCTTCTTCCCTTTTTCCATGGAAGCTTTTGTAGAATCTCCTGTCGCGCCTGTTTTGGTGATTTCCTTGATATCCCAGATGATGGTGGAAAATCTGCCCAATCGGATCACGTCATTTGGAACTTGGCTTTCTGCATCTTCCAAATGAACAAGATCCGGTCTTACAGCCATCGTAATGGATGTTTCTCCTTCTCCTCCATGGCCTAAACCGTTCCAAACCTCAAAATCTTCCATCATTTTTTCTCCTGTAATTTCCCACCATGCAGGGATATAAACCAATACCGCATCTTTGTGCCTGTCTTTTACATTCCTTGCCGCAATTTCAAGCGCCGGAATGTTCCCGTCATGACCGTTGAGGATCACGATATGTTTGATACCGTTATTGATCAAGCTTTCAAAGATGTCTTCCGCAATTGCAATCGTCGTATCAAATCGTAGCGTAATCGACATCGGAAACTGATTGTAGTGAATGGATGTTCCAAAGGGAACCCCCGGTACAACAATGGTCTTATCCAGCCTTAATGCAGCCTGTCTCGCTATTTCCGTCGGAACGAACAAGTCCGGTCCCAAAGGCATATGCCATCCGTGACTTTCACAGCTTCCAAAGACCGTAATCGCGCTGTCGATTTCATTGTTTTCAAACATCTGTTTGAGTTCTTTTGCGGTAAATTCATTTAAAAATACCTTTTTCACGGAAAAACTCCCTCCTACTCAAAAATTTTTTAGACCTGCCATGCCCTGTCCATCCTATCAATACAGCTGTTTGAAAAGTTTCCACCTTTGCATGCCAATCGGAAAGCATTCAGCCGGAGCAAACGCTCCAGCTGAATCCTTTCTTTGTTCCTATTATGCCATTTTGCGATCAAATTCTGCATCCTTTGTAAATTTGTAAAGAACAGCATATAAGATCA
>JAMNXX010000074.1 GCA_023623095.1 Bacillota bacterium
AGTATATGGCAGAACTCATGGAAGTTATTCATAAGGTTGCACAGCTCGATACAACAGTTATGCTGACAGGAGAATCCGGAGTAGGCAAAGGATTGATTGCGCGGTACATTCATGAAAACAGCAATAGAGCGAATGAAAAGCTCATTGAAATCAATTGCAGCGCTATTCCCGAGTCTTTGTTTGAGGCAGAGCTTTTTGGTTATGAATCAGGTGCATTTACGGGTGCCAAAAAAGGCGGGAAGCCTGGATTGATTGAAATGGCCAATAAAGGAACGCTTGTGTTGGACGAAATAGGGGATATGCCCATGCATATGCAGGTGAAGCTTTTGAAGGTGTTGCAAGATAAAAAAGTGATGCGGGTTGGTTCTGTAAAACCGATTGATATCGATGTAAGAATTATTGCGGCTACTAATCAGGATCTGAAACAGCTGATCGAAAAAGATCTGTTTCGGGCAGATCTATATTATCGATTGAATGTTTTTCCAATACATATTGCTCCGCTAAGAGAGAGAAAAGAGGATATCCAGCTGCTGATTCAGCATTTTTTATCTTATTATAATAGAAAGCATGGACGTGATGTGGTTTTGACCCAAGCAGCCCAAGAACATCTCATGAATTGTCAATGGCCTGGAAATGTGAGAGAACTGGAACATTTTATAGAACGATTGGTGATTGTGCATGAGGGCATTGTTGATGTAGAGGATCTAAAAAAGGAAAAGGCTCGAGAATCAGCAGATAAAGCCCCGGCTGTAATCGTTAATAAAATTATTCCACTGAAAGATGCTATTGATGAAACAGAAAAACAATTGATAAAGCTTGCATTTCGTGTGAGCCAAAATAGTTATAAAATTGCAGATTTACTGAAGATAAGCCAGTCAAGTGCATATAGGAGGATCAAAAAATATATTTGAAAAAAGCGCACGATGTCATAAATGAATTTATGAAATCTTATAAAAATTCAAATTAGAAAATATATTTTCAAATTTGAATTAAGAAAAATAAAAAAGCCTCAGTTAATTTAAGGTTTTTTCATTCAATATTGAATGAAAAAACCTTTTTATTTCTGCTTTCTTTTATTTAAAAGCAGTAAATATGCTGCATATAGAGGTTTTTATAGATTGGCATATCTATTGCTATATCATATGTATAAATTTGGCTGCATAAAAAAACAAACCAAAAAAGGAGGAATGCAAATGACTATTTTATCTCTCAGTGCCATCATCCTTGTCATACTGGTTATTTTATTTATCGGGATGGGCTTGTGGTTCAAGCGTCTTGTTACCACATCGGAAGATTTTTTGCTGGCAGGGAGAAGCGCACCATTTTGGCTCATGGCAGCAGCTTATTTAGGTGGTTATGTAGGCGGTGCCAGCGTATCCGGTTATGTAGGTTATGGATTTAACGATGGCATTGGTACGATGTGGACTTCTATGTTTGTTGTAAGTGGTATTACAGTATTTATCGTCGTATTTGCAAGAAGGCTGAATTATTTTGGCCGCCAGACAGGAGCGGTTACCCTTGCAGATTTTGTTTGCGCAAGATACGGCGAAAGGCTAAGGCTGCCGATGGCGGTTTTTTCCATACCAAGGCCTGCCTTCTTAACGGGAATGCAGATATTGTCCATAGCGGTTGTTTTAAAGATCAATTTTGATTGGGATATCAAATATGGGGTATGGTTTTCCGCAATTATTATTTTACTTTATATGATTACAGCCGGGCAGTATTCCGCATTGATTACCCAATGGCTTCAAAGTATTCTTCAATCTATCGGGATTGTCTTGTTTGCGTTGATGACATTTAAAGTTTTGGGGGATCCAAATACGGCGGTTGACGCAATATTTGAAGTGCTTCCCAAAGGATCAGTAAACTTCTGGAAAGTTGATTTTCCAACTTGGTCGATGTGGTGCCTGACGCTAGGAGTGTTTTACTTGGTGGATCCGTGGATTTATATGTGGGCATATATTGGAAATACTCCAAGGACTGCATCCAATGCGCAGTTAGCGGTTTTAGGCGGTTCATATTATAATGTGCTTCCTTTCCTCGCCGGACTTGCTTTGGCGGCGGCAGGAATTTTGGGAATATTGACTGTTCCAGAGGGATTGAGCGCAGATGGATTATACGCGTGGTTTTGCATGAACAATATGCCGGTAGCGATTGGAACGATCGTTGTCGTAGGTCTTCTCATGACGATTATTTCCTGTGGCTCCTCTTTTGCAATGAATGGAGTAACGGTACTGACGAGAGATATTTATCAGAAATTAATCAGAAGAAATAATCCTCCGACGGATAAAGAATCCTTATTTGCAAGCAGGGTTTCACTCGTAGTCGTGATGCTTATCGGAATTGCAAGTGCATTGTGGCTG
>JAMNXX010000079.1 GCA_023623095.1 Bacillota bacterium
ACATGATGAGCAAACCTCGAGCAAGGGACGATCCCCCTTGCTTGTTTGATTATTCAATTCCATATTTCCAAAGCTTTTCATATAAACTAGACCGGCTGATATTTAATGCTTTTGCCGTTTCCGTCCGATTGCCTCCGGTTTTTTTCAAATATTCCAGTATCACTTCTTTTTCTACTTCCTCTAATATTTCTTTTAATTCCCGGTTTCCCCTGCTTTTCAGGCTGATTTCCATCTTGCGGATATTTCTTGGAAGATGATTGATCTGTATTTCTTTTCCATAGTCCACTAAATTGATCGCGCGCTCCAGCACATTTCCAAGCTCCCGAATATTTCCCGGCCAAGAGTAGCTTTCCAAATATTTCATGGCTTGAGGAGATATCTTGGTAACATAATTGCCTACTTCTTTCGATAGCTTCGCAAGCAGATGCTGAATAAGCGGCTCCAAGTCCTCCGGTCTTTCACGCAACGGCGGGATATTGATGCTCACTACATTTAGGCGATAATAAAGATCCTCTCTGTATTTTCCCTGTTCTATCATCTTTTCAAGATCTCGATTTGTCGCCGCAATGATGCGGACATCCAGTGGAATACTTTTCGTGCCCCCTACCCGTTCGATTTCTTTCTCTTGGAGCACACGTAAAAGTTTCGCCTGCATATTAAGAGGCATATCTCCAATCTCATCAAGGAAAATGCTTCCTCCGTTTGCCAATTCAAATTTTCCGATCTTCCCGCCTCTTTTGGCTCCTGTAAAAGCACCTTCTTCATAGCCGAATAATTCCGATTCTAAGAGTTCCGATGGAATCGCCGCGCAATTGACTTTAATAAAAGGCCCCGCCGCCCGGCTGCTGGCTGCATGAATTGCATGGGCAAAAAGCTCTTTCCCTGTGCCGCTTTCCCCTCGGATCAATACATTAGAATTGGTACGAGCAGCCTTCTGCGCCCAATATTTCGTTTCTTTCAATTTTTCGCTTACACCGATAATGTCTGCAAACGTATATTTCGTACCATATGATTCATTGAGCGTATTTTTATAATATTTTAATTCATGCTCGATATGTTTAATCTTCGATGCCAAAACATGCAGTTCCGTTACGTCCATAAACATGATTTTGCCGATAGCCCCCACCACTTCCCCTTCATTATAGATGGGAATTCTCCTCACAACAATATCTCTATCATTGACCCGCTGGATTTCTCCTATCTCTTCCTCTCCTGTTTGAAGAATAACATGAAGTCTCGTATTATCAATCACTTCTGTAACATGTTTTCCAACAATCTCATCAATCGGCTTTCTCAAAAACTGGGCATAGGGTTCATTGATCATCGTAATATACCCATTTTTGTCTACAACGATTAATCCATCATATGCATTATCCAATACGGTTTTTAAGACCTGAGCAATATGTTTTTGCATTTCTAATTCCTCGGAAACCTTCTTGAAATCCGTCACATCCTGGAAAGTCGCAACCGCCCCCACGATCTCATCTTCGGTAATGATGGGTGTTAAATTGAGCAAAAGCTGTTTGTTTCTAAATCTTCTCGTTTCCCCCAGTCGCCTTTCTCCTGTTTTTAAAATCCGAGGCAGAGCGAAATCCGGAAAGATATTGCCGACATTTTTGCCAATGCAGTCTTCCATAGCTACTTCCAATATTCTCTCTGCAGAATGATTAAAAACAATAATTTGTTCTTTTTTATTGATCGCAATGATACCACTGTATGCAGAGTCCAATATCGCCATCAATTCATCGGTTACATATTCCTTTTGGTAATAATATTCCTGTATCAATCTATTTTTATCTAAAATTCCTTTAAACGTTCCATCCCTATCCGAAACAATAATATACCAATCTATAACAGGGAATGCTTTATTTGCTGAATCATTTTCCTCAAAGACTACAAATGGTTCCCACTCGATATCAGGATTAGATAAAATTTCTTGCTGAAAATTAAAATTGTACAGAACACTCCTGGAAACAATATGGCTAACACGGTTTCCTTCATCCAAAACAGGAACAAACTCCAGATTTTTCTCTTGTAATAATTTCATGATTTCTTCCAAGCTGTTTTCCATCCTGCAAAAAGGATAATCGTAGATCGTATAATCCTTCATTTTCATCGAGAGCGCCCCTTTCAAACCATAGCCATTTGTGAATATACCTTTTATTATATCATAATTTCAATCTATCCATTCCCCAAACTTTATTCAAAAATAGCAAGACCCTTATTGACAATCGTTCTCATTTATAGTATTATATAATTAACAGATAAAGTGGATGTATTTGGGGTTTTTATTGATAATGAATATCGTTTTCAAATGTTTCAGCAGAGGAGGTCTTTTTCATGACACTTGATTTCGTAAAAAA
>JAMNXX010000217.1 GCA_023623095.1 Bacillota bacterium
GAAAAACGACTACAAATGTAGGGCTGAGCATGGCATTGAATCAGATTGGCAAAAAAGCAATTACAACGTTAAGGGAACCATCCTTGGGACCGTCTTTTGGCGTGAAGGGGGGAGCAGCAGGGGGCGGATATGCACAGGTTGTACCGATGGAAGATATTAACCTTCATTTTACGGGAGATATCCATGCCATTACGACAGCGAACAATCTTTTGGCTGCGTTAGTGGACAATCATATCCACCAGGGAAATCGGCTAAATATTGACCCAAGAAGAATTACGTGGAAGCGATGTCTTGATATCAATGATCGGGCTTTAAGAAATGTCATCGTAGGACTGGGGGGAAGGCCGCACGGCGTGCCTCGAGAAGATGCTTTCGATATCTCTGTGGCTTCCGAGATGATGGCGGTTGTGTGCCTGGCGTCGGATATGGAAGATTTGAAAGAGAGATTATCCCGGATGATCGTAGGTTATACGTACGATGATGAACCGATTACGGCAGGACAGTTAAACGCTACCGGAGCATTGAGCCTTTTGCTGAAAGATGCCCTCAAACCCAACTTGGTTCAGACTTTGGAGAACACGCCGGCGCTCATCCATGGAGGCCCTTTTGCAAATATTGCCCACGGCTGCAATAGTGTCATTGCAACAAAGATGGCATTGAAACTGGCGGATTATGTGGTAACAGAGGCAGGATTCGGTGCAGATCTGGGGGCAGAAAAGTTTTTTGATATCAAATGCCGTTTTGCAGATCTAAAGCCAGATGCCACCGTGATTGTGGCAACCGTTCGTGCATTGAAAAACCATGGGGGTGTTTCAAAAGAAAATCTCAACCAAGAAAATGTAGATGCTTTGGAAAAAGGATTCGGAAATTTAGAAAAACAGATCGAAAACGTGAAAAAATTTGGAGTTCCGATTGTAGTCGCGCTGAATCGATTCCCCGCAGATACGGATAAAGAATTACAATTTGTAGAAGAACGCTGCAAAGCATTGGGAGTAGATGTAATTTTGTCTGAAGTATGGGCAAAAGGCGGAAAAGGCGGAATCAGCCTTGCTGAGAAGGTAGTTTCTATATGCGAATCGCAGCATTCCAATTTTAAACCGATATATGATGTAGCACAACCCATTCAGGAAAAAATTGAGATTATTGCGAGGGAAATATATGGAGCAGATGGGGTAGATTTTACTGCAAAAGCGAAAAAAGAGATGATAAAATATGAAAAGCTTGGGTTGGATAAGATACCCGTATGCATTGCAAAGACGCAATATTCCCTATCGGACAATCCTGATTTAATCGGAAGGCCTACGGGATTTCGCATTACTGTCCGGGATGTGAGAATTTCGGCAGGAGCGGGATTTTTGGTGGCTTTAACAGGAGAAATTATGACAATGCCAGGACTTCCCAAGGTACCTGCTGCAGAAGGTATGGATATTTTAGAAGATGGAACAATTATCGGATTATTTTAAAAATCAAGAAATGGAAGCCGTCGGGCAACGGCTTCCATTTTTAGAAAATTATTTTTTGGAGCATTCTTCTTTTGTAGGACCGCCGCAGGAAGTACTACGAAACAGGTTTTTCATCATTTTATTGGTTGTTTTCGATGCATCCCGGGCGGCATCCTGAGTACTCTTAGCTTCAGGTGTAAGATGATTTACATTGGCAAAGGAAGTATTGAATTCCTGTGCCATTTCTTCCTTAAATTCGTTCAATGCTTGGCGAGATTCTTTCGACGGGCGGTTTTTTACCATTTTCACTGCTCCTTTTTAAAAATTCAATTTTGTATCTGCCCTTCTGATATTATTATTGCCTATATAGAGGTTGAATATTGTGGGAAATTATTCCAATTTAGACGATTTGAGGGATTGAACGAAACCAGTATACAGAAAATAAGAAAAACTGTGCGTTATTTTGCACAGTTTTTTTGAAAATAGAAAATGCTGCAGTTTATTTGCTTATTTATATTTAAAGAATTTTTTACTTTTTGATGGCACAACCGTCCTTTTTATGAAAGAGGGAGCATTTTGTACAATCTTCGCAGCTGGGTAATTTTTTTAGAATCGTATTGCAGCGTGGGCATCGCGGGAATTCTTCTATATTGGAAATTGTATGCCTGCAAGTAGGACAGATTTTTTTCATCGGATGACCACTCCTCTCCGGTATTTGGCACAAGAGAGCCGAAAATTGATTCAAATCAAAGCAGAATCTGCGCGATCGTTCCTGCTGTTAAGAATGAAATGACAAAACTTCCTACCCAAAACAGAAGGGACTCTTGCCAGCTTCTTTCTTTAAAGATAACCATAATTGCCGCAATGCATGGGACGAACAATGTAATTGCAATGAGCGCGACAACGATTTGAACAGGATTC
>JAMNXX010000118.1 GCA_023623095.1 Bacillota bacterium
CCGGAACAATCCATATCAGCGGACGATTTTCTCCCCTGTCTAAACATTGTTTTAGCTGCTTCAACATCAAATGGGTTTTCCCCGAACCCGTCCTGCCCAAAATATATTGTATCCGCATCTTTCCACCTCCTCATCAACACCGATTTTATTTCCTTCAATATAAAAAATTATATCATACAACTACATGCCATTCCTCTCACTTTTTTACGCTCTTTTCCCACAATCACGTGATTGAAACCGATGTCGTTTCTGCTAAAATTTTAGCGAAATATTTTTATAATATTCGTAATATTTGCATTTTTCGATACCATTTGTAATCTTCAGACATTTTTATTATAATAAATATGTCTGTTCATTCTGGAAAGTTTTTCATCAAAAAGAAAGCATCCTTTTTCTATCTGAACCACTATTCCAAACCCCAACCTATAAGAAAGGAGTGTGACCAACCAAATGAAATTAAAATCAAAAATCATTCTTAGCTTTCTCGTCTTATCCGGAATTGCTTTAATCAGTGTTTCCTCATTAAGTTTCTTCAATATTCAAGAACACACTGTTCAAAACATCCGCACAGAGATGGAAGCAGAAATCAGCAGTATCGCGAATCAACTCGAAGGCTGGCTCATGAAAAAAGCCAATACGGTAGAAACGACCGCTGAAATTTTAAAGCATACCGTCGGAGACGGTGAGCTTTCAGCCAACTATTTACAAGCATATCGACAAGACCCGGATATCTCTACCATCTACATCGGGTTTGAAAAAGATGGTTCCATTTTAGATGCAAAGGGTTGGATCCCAGAAGAAGGCTACGACGCCAGAAAACGCGACTGGTATTCCAAAGCTGTAAGCATTGATGCAATCTGTTTCTCCGATCCTTATATCGATGCCATTACCGGAAATCCGATTGTATCTGCTATGATTCCTATGAAATTTCAAAACAATGAATTGCGGGGTGTATTGGCAGCGGATATTTTTTTAACTACATTGAAAGATATCGTTGCGCAGATCAACATCAATGAACAAGGGTATGGATTTTTAGTCGATCAAAATGGAGTCGCACTTGCCCATCCAGATGAAAAACTTCTCAACACAAATCTTTTGGAAAATGATGAATTGAAAGAACTAATTTCTGAAATGCTTGGATCAGATACAGGAATGATAGAAGCGCAATCCGCTGGAGAAGAAAAGCTAATCGTCTATCAAAAAATTCCAGCAGTAGATTGGATCCTCGGGATCATCCTTCCTCGAGAAGTCGTTTATCAACCATTGAAGTCCATACAAGCAACTTATATTACGATTAATGCAATTGCACTCATATTGATTTTTCTTGTAGCTTGGTATCTATCCCGCCAGTTAACAAAATCTATTTTAAAATTAGCAAAATCTGCAGAAATTGTCAGTGCTGGGGATCTCACTACGGAAATCGAAGTTGCAGCCAAAGATGAAATCGGACAATTGGGAAACAACTTTAAAAAAATGGTAGAAAATTTAAGAGACTTGATTGGACATGTGACAAACACCTCTACTGTTCTGGGTACATCCGTTGAACAGATGAAAATATCCGCAAGCGAATCCACAGCCGCTTCGGAACATACTTCACAAATCATGGAAAGTCTTTCTGAAGAAATGAATCAAACATCTTCTGCTGTGGAACAAGTGAAGCAAACAATTCATGAAATTGCACTAAGCATCGGACAAGTTGCAGAAAGCGCACAAGTTGCAAGTTCTGCCGGTCAAAATGCACAAAAAGAATCTGAAAAAGGCAAAGAAGCAATCCAAAAAGCAATTTTAAAAATGAATGATACACAAAAAATCGTTCAATCATCTGTTCAAGCAACAAAGTCATTAGAAGAAAACTCCAAGAAGATAAGTGATATCCTTCAATTAATCAGCAATATTGCTGAGCAGACAAATTTACTCGCTCTAAATGCAGCGATTGAAGCTGCAAGAGCCGGAGAACAAGGAAGAGGATTCGCTGTTGTAGCGGAAGAATCCAGCAATGCTTCCAATCAAATTGCTGAATTGCTTTCTCAAATTCAATCAGAAATACATCAGACGACTTCTTTAATGGAGCAAGGCCGAGAATCTGTATCCGAAACATCCGAGGTCGTTTCGGATGCAAATAATACTTTTGACGAAATCCATAAAGCCATAAAACAGATAGCCGCATCCACTGAGGACGTATCTGCTGCAACTCAGCAAATATCAGCCGGTTCCGAAGAAATCGTGGCATCTATGGAAAACGTTACAGAAATTACTAAAGAAAGTACCGTAGGCTTCCAACAAGTTTTGGCTGCTGCCGAAGAACATATGGCTGCGATGGAAACACTCTCTTCGATGACTGAATCACTCAGCGAAATCACA
>JAMNXX010000236.1 GCA_023623095.1 Bacillota bacterium
CTTCATAAAGAAACAAAATAATCTTGCAGAGCCCGATTCACTATGAATAGCAGGTATTGAGAATATAATTTTTTAAGGATGTGAAAAAAGGATATGGCGGCACAGACCAACACAGATAAATCATCTAGAGTGAAAAACTTGGGTAAATTTTTCAAATACACAAAAAATGAACTCAAGAAAGTGATTTGGCCAAACAGAAAAGAATTGACTTCCTATACAACCATTGTTGTTGTAACATGTGCTATTTTTGCAATTGGGACATGGATTGTCGATTCGATTTTTGCAAAGGCTCTTCAATTTATTATCAAATGACAAGGAGGGAGAGCAGGGAGCAATTTTAGCGGCTGCTCTATAATATAAAATGTCAGAAAAAGCGCAATGGTATGTTGTACACACGTATTCAGGACATGAAAACAAAGTAAAAGCGAATATAGAAAAGATGGTTGAAAACAGGGGCATGGAAGATATCATCCAGGAAATCATTGTGCCCACCGAGGAGAAGATCGAAATCAAAAATGGCAAGAAGAAGACCAAACAGAAAAAGATCTTCCCAGGGTATGTTGTGGTTAAAATGATTATGACGGATGAATCTTGGTATGTCGTTCGAAACACGAGAGGAGTTACTGGATTTGTAGGTCCTGGATCGAAACCCATCCCTCTTAGCGAAAAAGAAATTAAAAGTATGGGGATTGAAGAGCCGACACCTGAAATTGATATTCGAATAGGAGATACAGTAAAAGTCACTTCAGGACCTTTTGAAAATTTCATGGGTGTTGTAAAAGGAATCAGTTTGGAAAAGCAGACGCTTAGAGTGTTGATTTCCATGTTTGGTCGAGAGACGCCGATTGAGATCCATTTTACACAAATTGAAAAACTATGATGATTTTTATGGAACCAAAGGCGATATTACTTTATTTCCTTTGCAATGTGAGGAGAATATAATATTTTGATTTATAAACATATATGCTTATAAGAAAAAGAACAGCAGATAGATTTTCATCATGAGGATACAAGGAGGTGTAATCATGGCTAAAAAAATTGCAGGAATTATCAAATTGCAAATTCCGGCAGGGAAAGCGACTCCGGCCCCACCAGTAGGACCTGCACTTGGACAACATGGGGTAAATATTATGCAATTTTGCAAGGAGTTTAATGCCAAAACGGCAGATCAAGCAGGTTTAATTATACCGGTAGTGATTACGGTTTTTCAGGATAGATCCTTTACTTTTATTACCAAAACACCACCAGCAGCTGTACTGCTGAAGAAGGTAGCGAATATCGAAACTGCTTCAGGAGAGCCAAATAAAAATAAAGTAGCAAAGATCTCTATAGAAAAAGTAAAGGAAATAGCAGAACTAAAAATGCCTGATCTGAATGCAGGCAGTATAGAAGCTGCTATGAACATGATTAAAGGGACTGCAAGAAGTATGGGAATTGTTGTAGAAGAGTAAATCGAAATTTGCAAATCGCGTGGGAGGTTTTCTCGTAACCGCTAAAACCACTAAGGAGGTAGAAATATATGCCAAAAAGAGGAAAAAGATACAAAGAAAATATGAAAAAATTTGACAAGTTGAATTTATATGACCCAAAAGAAGCATTAGGTATTGTGATTCAAACGGGAAACGCAAAATTTGACGAAACAGTCGAAGTACATGTGCGTTTAGGAGTTGATTCACGACATGCGGATCAACAGGTAAGAGGAGCATTGGTGCTTCCTCATGGAACCGGTAAAACGAAAAAAGTATTGGTTTTTGCTAAGGGAGACAAAGCAAAAGAAGCCGAAGACGCTGGAGCCGATTATGTTGGCGCAGAGGACATGATTGAAAAAATTCAAAAAGAAAACTGGTTTGACTTTGATGTTGTTGTAGCAACCCCTGATATGATGGGATTGGTAGGCAGACTTGGTAGAATATTGGGACCCAAAGGATTAATGCCGAATCCAAAATCAGGAACCGTTACTTTTGAAGTGGAAAAGGCTGTCAAAGAGATTAAAGCCGGAAAAGTAGAATACCGATTGGATAAAACAAACATTATTCACGTTCCTATTGGCAAAGTATCTTTTGGAGAAGAAAAGCTGGAAGAAAATTTCAGAGCACTGCTTAATGCGATCATCAAAGCAAAACCGGCTGCTGCCAAAGGACAATATTTAAGAAGCATCGTTGTGGCCAGCACTATGGGACCCGGTGTTCGCGTCAATCCTGCGAAATTAGTAGGCTAAATAGAAGCGCATATGAAAATAGAATATAAACCGTAGACAGTAGGTACATTTTTGTTTAAATTATGCCTACCGAGGTGTGATTGAAAATAGATGCAAAACATTTGTTTTGTTGTCAATAGCCTCTTTACGTCT
>JAMNXX010000092.1 GCA_023623095.1 Bacillota bacterium
AAAATAGGGAAAAGATCGGACATATCTATGATATAATGATAGAAGAAAATTTGGAAAACGATCATGTATATATTGCAAGAACGATGTATGATGCACCAGAGGTAGATGGTGTTGTTTATGTTTATACAGATAAAAACTTGGATATTGGAAGTTTAGAAAAAGTTCGAATTATAGATGCATTAGAATATGATTTATTAGGAGAGATGTTCAGTGAATCTTGCTAATAAACTAACCATGAGTCGAATATTTTTAGTGCCTGTTTTCATGATCGTGCTATTAAGCAATATTCCATATCATACTTATATCGCTGCATGTATTTTTTTATTGGCTGCAATTACAGATACTTTAGATGGATATATCGCCAGAAGCAGAAATCAAATCACGAAACTCGGAAAACTTATCGATCCCCTTGCAGATAAAATACTAGTAACAGCCGCATTCGTATGCCTTGTTCAGATGGGAGAAATATCTGCATGGGTTGTAGTGCTCATCCTTTCTAGAGAATTTACGATCAGCATTTTAAGAGCGGTTGCTGCATCAGAAGGAATTGTTATTGCAGCAAGCTGGTGGGGAAAAGCAAAGACATTGACACAAATGATTGCAATCTTTTTTATATTGCTCGATAATTATCCTTTCCGATTGATCGATTTTCCCTTTAGTACAATCGCATTATATGCAGCCGTTATTCTTACCATTGTTTCTGGTATCGATTATCTGTATCTTAACCGAGCGGTATTCAAAGAATAGTTCTTAGAATTTAGTTGGAATATTTAACTTTAGATGGAGTGAGCCTTATAAAAAATAATCGAAAGCAAGGGTGATATCAAGTTGCTAATCATTCATATAAAAGCAGCAAAGCTGCTTTTTGCTATTTTATAGAGTTAGAGAAGGAGTGACAGTATGAAATCTTCAATTGTTAGCATAGGAACAGAATTGCTTTTTGGACAAATCGTCAATACAAATGCCGTTTATTTGTCACAGCAGTTAAATGAATTGGGATTTGATGTGCATCACCATTTTTCTGTAGGAGACAATGCACAACGCTTAAAAGATATTCTTGAATATGCGTTAGAACGCTCGGATTTGATTATTACGACAGGAGGACTGGGGCCTACGCAAGATGATTTAACAAAAGAAACAATTGCGCAATTAATGGGAAAAGAGCTAGAGTTTCATGAGCCATCTTATCAAAGATTATCTTCTTTTTTTAAAAAGCGAAATCGGGAAATGAGCAAGAACAATTTAAAACAAGTTTATTTGCCGCAAGGTTGTATTGTTCTGCAAAATGACAATGGAACAGCACCAGGATTTATCATAGAAAATAATAAAAAAATTGTAATAAGCTTGCCAGGGCCGCCGAAGGAAATGCGGAATATGTTTGAAAACTATGCAAAGAGCTATTTGCAGACCAAGTCAAGCCATGTGATTTATTCGAAGGTATTAAGATTTTTTGGAATTGGAGAATCTGCTTTAGAAACAGAATTGCTCGATCTCATTTCTTCTCAAGTCAATCCTACCATTGCTACCTATGCAAAGGAAGGAGAAGTAAGCATTCGTGTTTCTGCAAAAGCAAAAGACGAAAATGAAGCAAAACAAATGATCTATCCTGTGGTTCAGGAAATCAAATCGAGATTGAATCCATATTTGTACAGTGAAAATAATGAAGAATTGGTAGAGGTTGTTGCAAAAAAATTATTAGAAAAAAATATTACGATTTCTTTAGCAGAATCATGTACAGGAGGGTTAATTGCTTCCGAGTTAACATCTATTTCTGGAATTTCTAAGTCTTTCGATCGAGGTATCGTTACTTATAGCAATATATCTAAGGTGGAGCAGCTAGGCGTCAATCCTTCTACATTGGAAAAATTTGGGGCAGTTAGCGAAGAAACAGCAAAAGAAATGGTTATTGGACTAAAGCAAAAAAGTAAAAGCGATTTATGTCTGGCCATAACGGGCATTGCTGGCCCTGATGGTGGAAGTCCAGAAAAGCCGGTGGGACTAATTTACATTTCGATGCTTTATCGAGATCATCTTCAATGCAATTCTTATCTTTTTACCGGGACCAGAGAAAGAATTAGAAAGCAAGCTGTTTTATCTGCATTGAACATGATTAGAAACATATTAAGCTGAAAAGGATTGACCATTTAAAGGAAATCATATATAATGGACACAGAACATTTGTTCGCCATTATAGAAAGGCAGGTGATTTCCAGATCACTCGATCTGGGGAATATGGAAGAAAAAAAGAAGGCATTAGAAGTTGCGATGGATCAGATAGAGAAACAATTTGGAAAAGGTTCCGTTATGAAATTAGGGGAAGATACATCTAGACTCAATA
>JAMNXX010000182.1 GCA_023623095.1 Bacillota bacterium
ATCCTGCTTTTTTTGCACTGATGGGAAGGCTTAAAAAGCAGGACTGTTTTTTAAGGAGTTGAAATGTAACTGAATTTATTTTTCTAATCAAAATCCCCGCAAGATGATATAATAAAAAAAGGTGTGAAAGTTTTTATAAGATGAGAAGAAATATGAAAATGATTTGCATGGATTGCAGATAAAATTGTCTTAAGGGGGATTCAAGATGCAGAATATATTGATGGTCTGGGATCTGGACGGAACATTGATTTTTTGTCTTGAAGGAAGAAGAGCGATGGAATTGGCGTTTTATCAACTTTATGGGATACGCAATGCATTTGAAAAAGTAAAAATGGCAGGAAGGTTGGATGCCTTTATTGTAAGAGAAGCTTTTAAAGAAAATGGGATTCCGGAGGAAGAGATCGATTCGTTTTTAGATACGTATTGCCGTATCCTGGAAGAGTTTATGCAAAACGCAGATAAAGTTTGGTTGCTTCCGGGAGTCAAAGAGATTTTAAGAAATACATCGTCTGATTCTACAATCCACCATGTTCTCGCTACGGGAAATATTGAAAGGGGTGCTCGGATTAAGCTGAAACCCTACGATTTAAACCAATATTTTCCGGTAGGTGGATTTGGCGATCAAGAGTTGGAAAGATGGCAAATTGTCAATTTAGCCATAAAAAGGGCACAGGAATACTATGGAGCTGTATATCAGAAAGAAAATATTTATGTGATCGGGGATACGCCTCGTGATATCGAATGTGGAAAGATTTTGGGGATCAAAAGCATTGCGGTTGCTACAGGTCCTTATGATGAGGAGAAGTTGAGAATGCATTCCCCGGACTACCTGTTTCCCAACCTAGAAAAAACGGAAGCATTTTTGAAGATATTTAAATAAATAAAAATGCAAATATTCAAGGAGCAGCGCTGCAGCAAAAATGATTCTCAGGGAAGGAGGGGCCAGGATGAAAAAAGGATATATTTATATTCTCCTAACGGCTCTTATATTTAGTACGATGGAAATCTCAAGCAAAATGATTGCAGAACAGCTTGATCCATATCAGCTGACGTTTATTCGCTTTTTTATCGGTGGAATGCTTCTGCTTCCCTTTGCGATAAAAGAGATTAAAGTTCGAAAGATTACGCTTGAAAGACAGGACCTGCTTTATTTTTGCGTTATGGGTCTGCTATGTGTTGTTATCAGTATGTCTTTTTTTCAGCTTGCGGTACTGTATACGAAAGCATCTACGGTAGCAATTTTATTTAGTACCAATCCGATCTTTACCATGCCTTTTGCATATTTGATTTTGAAAGAAAAAATCAATCAAAGAACAATTTTTGCATTGATCATCAGTTTGATCGGCATCCTTTTCATACTGAACCCGTTAGGGCTAAATTTGGGAAGAGATTTTACAGGCATTATTTTCTCGATATTAGCAGCAGTTGTTTTTTCTTTGTACAGCGTCCTCGGCAAAAAAAGGATCCCCAAATTTGGCGGATTGGCATGCAATTGTTTTACATTTTTGGCGGGGGTTGCGATGATGTTTGTATTGATGCTCCTGTTTGACAAACCGATTCTTTCGGGGATCACGCCAGCCAATATCGGGACCGTCTTATATATCGGTATTGTGGTGACAGGATTGGGTTATTTATTTTATTTTCTTTCCATGGAAGAAACAACAGCCACAACAGCGTCGATTGCTTTCTTTATTAAGCCGGCATTGGCTCCTGTATTATCGCTTTTCATATTGGGAGAAAAAATATCGGCAAATACGCTTTGTGGAATGATTTGTATTCTGCTTGGCTCTTATATGACGATTTTGTCCAAGAAATCTGCTGCAGTCTCTGATGCTTAAAAATTGCCAAAGGATTTTTTCATATGGGAAAAAATGATAAAATAAAGGGAGAAAATACAGGCAAGGGGTGGAATGCGCATGAAGCAATGGAAGAAAATTCTGACTCCTTACGAGCAAGCTGTTTCAGAATTAAAATTAAAATTTAAGGCAATTCGGAATCAACTCCAGGATGCTGGAGAATACTCTCCGATAGAATTTGTTACAGGAAGAGTTAAGACAGTATCCAGCATTTTAGATAAGGCAAAAAAATATGGACTGACGGAGGATCAGATCGAGGAAAAGATTGAGGATATTGCCGGGGTTCGCATCATGTGTCAATTCGTGGACGATATCTATAAAGTAGTTGATCTCATTGAAAAAAGGAATGGAAAAGACTTTGAAATCGTCTGCATTAAGGATTATATTACCAATCCAAAGGAGAGCGGGTATCGAAGTTATCATATTATTATTCGGTATCCTGTTCAGACTGCTTTTGGAGAGAGAAAAATACTTGCAGAAA
>JAMNXX010000025.1 GCA_023623095.1 Bacillota bacterium
TAGGGCGCGATAAGGAAAGCAAAACCATCGCACTGACTGCAGGTGCGGACTAAAGAAAGTAAAATCATCGCGCCGATTGTAGGGCGCGCTGAGGAAAGCAAAACCACTGTGGGACTGTAGGGGCGAGTTTTGCTTGCCTGCAGTGAGGGAATTAGAGCAATTGCATGAGTGACCTATAAATCATAAAGACGACCCAAAAACATCATTTATAGGGACGACCTATATGGTCGTCCGAAGTAAAGACAGGTACCCTTACCGAGAATCTAATCTTGAAAGGTACTCTTAAGAATGAAATTGCAGGAGCGGACTGCCCTGTCCGCCCGAAATAGAGTCACGAATGAAAGGAAGAGGTGAAATTCATGAAAAAGGGAATCCATCCAGAGTACAAAAAAACAACCGTAACATGTGCATGCGGAAATAGTTTTGAAACAGGGTCCGTAAAAGAAAACATCCGTGTAGAAATTTGTTCAGAATGTCATCCATTCTTTACCGGAAAACAAAAATTTGTAGACCAAGGCGGACGCGTTGACAGATTCAAGAAAAAATATGGACTCGAGTAAGCGCCATTAAATTAATCAACATGATTTTTAGGTTAGGGAATCCGAGCCCTAACCTTTGTTATATCAAGAAAAGCAAGTCCGATCATTTCCGGACGTTCAATAATCGTGTCATGGGTATTTGCTCTGATTGAGATATACCGGTACATTCCGTTGATCATATATTGTATGGATTTGATGCAGCCCACGCTGCATCAAAAGTAGATTGCCCCAAAGATTTTATTGCTGCAGAAAAGAGTTCAGACGCAATTGACTTTAATTCGAAAGGGAGAAGGGTTTTGGATTATAGAAAAATCTTCATCAAACAGGCAAGGCCTACCTCCATCGGAGGTCAGGCGGTGATCGAAGGAGTGATGATGAAAGGGCCTGAAAATATTGCGATCGCAGTGAGAAAACCGGATCAGCAAATCACCGTCAAAAAAGAAGCCTTGCAGGGAATCAATAAAAACAACTTTAGCCGCATCCCGATTATTCGGGGAGTGTTTGCATTGATCGGTTCCATGGTGCTGGGGATAAAGTCGCTTACTTACTCTGCGGAATTCTTTGACGACGGCAGTGAAGAAGAACCAAAAGGAAAATTTGAATTGTGGATAGAAAAAATTTTTGGGGAAAAAGCGGACGATCTTCTCATTTATCTATCGGTAGCGCTCGCATTGGTATTTGGAATCTCGCTGTTTATTATTCTTCCCACGATCATTGCCAATTTTTTTAAAACAGGCATCGAAAGCTCTTTATTGCTCAACGGGATTGAAGGGATTATCCGCATCCTTTTGTTTTTGGGCTATGTCATCCTCATTTCACGGATAAAGGATATCCAGCGGGTCTTTCAATATCATGGAGCCGAGCACAAAACCATTCACTGTTTTGAAAACGGGCTGCCGCTGACTGTTGAAAATGCGCGCAATTTTACGACCCTTCATCCCCGGTGCGGAACGAGCTTCTTGTTCCTTGTCATGGTGATCAGCATCGTTTTATTTTCCATGGTTGGCTGGCCAAATCCGTGGATGCGAGTAATTTTCCGGCTGATATTGATGCCTGTGGTAGCAGGCGTTTCCTATGAGGTGATTCGATGGTCGGGGAGAAGCACTTCGAGACTTGTACAGTGGATCAGTTATCCGGGGCTGATGCTGCAGAAGCTGACTACCCGGGAGCCCGATGACAGCCAGCTGGAAGTTGCAATTGCTGCGTTGAAAAGCGTGCTTCCCTCACAAGAGAATACTTCAAAAGAGGCGGATATGCAGGAATGCAAGACAGAAGCAAATCAAAGGACCGATAAAACCATAGAGAGCAGTAGCTTTATCATTTCATCAGAGGATGGGGAGGACGGAGCCGGATGCCTGTAAATCTGGAAGAAGCTTTGAAAAAAGCGACAGCGGTGCTTGAATGTGCAGCGGTTTCCACACCCCTTTTAGATGCGCAGGTACTTTTGTGCCATGTGCTTCAGGTGGATCGGCTGTATCTGTATGCGCATTCCGACCGCTTGCTTGTGCAAGGGGAAGAGCGCAGATATTTTGAACTGATAGAGAAGCGGGCAGAAGGGATGCCGGTGCAATACCTGGTGCAGAATCAGGAATTTATGGGATTGGATTTTCACGTAGAAGAAGGCATTTTGATTCCGAGAGCGGATACGGAGGTTTTGGTGGAAAACGTTATCCAATATTTTCAGGAAAGAAAACGGATTTCTTCTCCCCTGATTGCGGATCTCGGTACCGGAAGCGGAGCCATCGCAGTGAGCCTGGCAAGCTGGATCTCCCATGCATTTGTCTATGCGGTGGATATTTCAGAAAAAGCCATCGAAATATCGAAAGGGAATGCGCAGCGACACGGCGTATCGGAGCGGATGCGATTTCTCCGGGGAGATTTGTTTCAGCCCCTGAAGGCAAAAGCCCTTGAGGGAAAGCTGGATGCGCTGGTTTCCAATCCTCCTTACATTCCCCGAAGGGAAATTGACAATCTGCAGAAGGAAGTTGCCGTATATGAGCCGAGGCTGGCGCTGGACGGCGGAGAAGACGGCCTGGATTTTTATCGCAGGATCATTGAGGATGCCCCTCTATTTTTAAAAGAAGGCGGATTGCTCGCATTCGAAGTGGGTTACGATCAAGCGCAACCGGTAAACCAAATGCTGAACGAAAAGGGATGCTTTCAAGATATTGAAATCAAAAAAGATTTATCGGGAATTGAACGGGTTGTCACCGCTCTTCGTGCCTGAAAAGTAAAACAGTTCAGAATCTGGTGGGGCATCGTGATAGTTGTTACCGCTTTTCATGTCTGAAAAGTTTTGCATCGATCTAGCGGCCGAGCGCTTAACCATTATCGAAAATTTTCAGAGGTCCTGTCACAAATGTTTGACTTCTCTGGAGTAGACACGATCGAATAAACGCATCAATATTGCAAATATTAATGAAAAATGATAAAATATAGTGTTGCAAAGGAAGATAAAAGATAGAAAGAGAATGTTTTTAATGCTTTATTTATATCAATCGAGGTGAAACAGATGTTTGACAAGTTGGATTTTATTCACGATAAATACGACGAACTCAATCGAAAAATTGCAGATCCGGAAGTGATTAACAATCAGCCTGAATGGCAGAAATACATGAAAGAACTTTCCGATATTGAACCGATCGTTCATGAATATAAGAGATATAAGGAAATCAAAGAAGGGCTTGAGAGCACAAAATCGATTTTGGAAGAAAGCACAGATGAAGAATTGCGGGAAATCGCCAAGATGGAACTCAATGAGCTAGAGGAAAGCATGGCTCAGAGTGAACATCAGCTGAAGCTGTTGTTGCTTCCGAAAGATCCCAATGATGAGAAGAACGTAATCGTTGAAATTAGAGCCGGAGCCGGAGGAGACGAGGCCGGACTGTTTGCAGGAGACCTGCTTCGGATGTATACGCGATACGCGGAAAGGCAGCGTTGGAAAGTAGAAATGATGAGTGTCAATGAAACCGGCGTAGGTGCGATTAAGGAAGCTGTTTTCCTGATTAAAGGAAAAGGGGCTTATTCCCGCTTGAAATACGAAAGCGGTGTACATCGGGTACAGCGAATTCCGGTTACGGAATCGGGGGGAAGAATTCATACTTCTACCGCAACCGTAGCGGTGCTTCCGGAAGTTGACGATGTAGAAGTTGAAATCAATCCCAATGATGTTCGGGTCGACGTGTTCCGTTCTTCCGGAAACGGAGGACAAAGCGTCAATACGACAGACTCTGCTGTAAGGCTGACCCATATTCCCACAGGGATTGTGGTTTCCTGCCAGGATGAAAAATCTCAGCTGAAAAATAAAGAAAAGGCTTTTAAAATTCTCCGTGCGAGATTGTATGACAAGATGCAGGCAGAACAAGATGCAGAGATTGCCGAGGCGAGAAAGAGTCAGGTTGGTACAGGAGATCGAAGCGAAAGGATCCGAACATACAATTTCCCGCAGGGAAGGGTGACCGATCACCGGATCAATTTAACCATTTATAAATTGGAATATTTCCTGGATGGGGATATTGATGAAGTCATCGATGCCCTCATCACAACCGATCAAACCGAAAAATTAAAGCAGGTCGTATAATCCGAAAAGAGTATCAAACCGCAAAAACATGACTGTAGAAATGCTGAAGGACATGAAATCTTCCTTCAGCATTTTTATTGAGCGCTTTTAATATAAATCCAGCATTGCAAAACGAAACAAGCGAAAGGATTGAGCCAGGATTATTTTCTGCCTTTTTCAATTTTGATTGAATGTGAAATTTTCATATTTAACGATTGTTTACTTGGTGTATAATAAGAGGAAGGGAATATGCAGTACATTTTCTCTTTGATTTCAGAAAATATCAGAAACAATCAGCAGTAGAATACGAGGGATACTATGAAGAAAACGAAAATCATATCGATGAATCCAGAACATATCGATGAAAAAAAATTGGCGGAAGCGGCAGAAGTGCTGAAAATGGGTGGACTCGTTGCATTTCCTACAGAGACGGTTTATGGGCTTGGCGCCAACGCATTGGATGAAAAGGCAGTGGAGAAGATATTTCAAGCAAAGGGCAGACCTTCTGACAATCCGCTTATCGTTCATATTTCCGAGATCGAGGAGATTGAACCATTGGTTAGAAACGTCTCGGAGCGGGCAAGAATTTTGATGAAAGCTTTTTGGCCAGGCCCGCTGACGCTGATTTTTGAAAAATCCGAACGGATTCCAAAGCGCATTACGGCAGGATTGGATACGGTGGCGATACGGATGCCTCTCCATCCGATTGCTAGAAAGCTGATCCAATTGGCGCAAGTTCCTGTAGCAGCACCCAGTGCCAATTTATCCGGCAGACCCAGTCCCACCTGTCCGGAACATGTTATTGAAGATCTGCAGGAAAAAGTGGATATAATTATTTCTGGGGGGAATTGTTCGGTAGGGTTGGAATCCACTGTGCTCGATATCACGGAAGAAATTCCGATGATCTTACGGCCGGGCGGAATTACCCGGGAGCAATTGGAAGATGTATTGGGTCTTGTTGTATATGATGCGGCGCTGAAAGGGGATCCGCAGGCTGTACCGAAATCTCCGGGCATGAAATACACCCACTATTCTCCCCGGGGAGAAGTTCAGATCGTTTCAGGGGAATTGGAGGATATGGTTGAAACGATCCGGGATCTTCAGAAAGAAAAAGAGGCTTTGGGGCTGAAAGTAGGGATTCTTGCAACCGATGAGACGAAAGGGCGTTATCAAAATGCCATCGTTTTATCGATGGGGAGCAGAAAAAACGTCGCTTCCATTGCGGCTAATCTTTTTTCTGCATTAAGGCGTTTTGATCAAGAGGGCGCAGAGGTGATTTTTGCTGAAAGCATCGAAGAAAAATCCTTAGGAGCTGCGGTCATGAATCGGATGCTCAAAGCAGCGGGCTATCATGTTATTTTTGCAGGAGGGAAAAAAGATTGAAAACGATTTTGTTTGTATGTACTGGAAACACTTGTAGGAGCAGTATGGCAGAAGCCCTGTTTCGCAACCTGCTGAAATGTTCAGGAAAAAAAGCGGAAGAAATAAATGTTTTTTCTGCAGGAACAGCCGCTATAGATGGACAGCCTGCTTCTCCGAATGCTGTTACGGTAGTGAAAGAAAGAGGAGCCGATCTCGAATCCCATCGCGCATCGATGCTGACAAGGGCGCGCATTCTTGAGGCAGATTTGATTTTGACAATGACGCGAGCCCATAAGGCACAAGTGCTGCGGATGGCTCCTGAGGCTGCCGAAAAAACATATACATTGAAGGAGTACATCACCCGCTCGGCGGAAAACATAGACATCTCTGATCCCTTTGGGCGGTCTGTGGAAGTGTACCGCCAATGTGCAGACGAGATCGAAGAAATGCTGAAGCTTTTGCTGGAGAGGATCTGAAACTTCCGATACTCGTTTTATTGAGAAAAATTTTAAAGAAAATTTTTAATGGAAAATATTGAATTTTGCTTTGAAGAGCTTGACAATAAAATCAATATTCAATACGATCAGAAAGGTTATAAAATGAAATGTAGGAGGAAATATAGGAGCAACCAAAATAGGAAAACGATTGCGCCAATTATATGGGCGGACTTTGCTCTAAAAACAACTATGAGGCGGCTCGTGTTTTAAAAACAACTGTGGGGGCGACCTGGCTCGCCCAGCTCCAAAAACCAATTGTAGGGGCGAGCTGTGCTCGCCCGATGGAGCGGGCGGTCAAAGAACCGCCCCTATCCAGGCTCTTAGAAAATATGTTCACCCATAAATTGCGATTTTAGGAGGAATCAGAAATGAAAATTGCACTTGGAAGCGATCACGGAGGGTTTCATCTAAAAGAAGCGATCAAAATTTACTTAGAAGAAGAAGGAATCGACTATGAAGATTATGGGACGGATTCAACTGAGTCAGTAGATTATCCGTTATATGGGCTTCGAGTGGCGGAAGCGGTCGCCGAAAAAGAATGCGATTTCGGGATCATTTGCTGCGGCACAGGGATCGGCATTTCCATTGCTGCAAACAAAGTGCCCGGCATCCGATGTGCGGTTGTATCTGATGTATATTCCGCTCAAATGTCCAGAGAACACAATGACGCCAATATACTGGCTTTAGGGGGAAGGGTCATTGGGCCCGGTTTGGCTGTTAAAATCGTAGAAACATGGCTTGCGACAGAATTTGCCGGAGGAAGACACCAGAGGAGAATCAATGGAATTTGTGAGATTGAAAAGAAATATTGTAAATAAAAAATTTGGTATTGGAACGCTGTGTAGTGCGGCGTTCCAAACAAGAGAGGAGAAATGAAAAATGGAAAACGTGCATGTATTGGATCATCCGCTTATACAACACAAATTAACATTGATCAGAGACAAAAATACAGGAGCAAAAGATTTCCGCGAAGTCGTTAAGGAATTGTCTATGCTGATGGCCTATGAAGTTACACGGCATTTGCCTTTAGAAGAAGTAGAAATTGAAACTCCCATGGGTCGCACCAAGGCGAAAGCATTATCAGGAAGAAAATTAGGCATTGTCCCGATTTTGAGAGCAGGTTTAGGAATGGTCGATGGAATGTTAAACCTGGTACCTGCTGCCAAAGTAGGGCATATTGGATTGTACCGGGATCCGAAAACACTACAGCCTGTAGAATACTACTGCAAGCTTCCGGCTGATGTACAAGAGAGGGAACTGATCGTAGTCGATCCGATGCTGGCTACAGGCGGTTCTGCAAAAGCTGCTATCCAATTTATCAAGGACAAAGGAGCTACTAACATCAAGTTGGTCTGCTTGATCGCTGCACCGGAAGGGATCCAAGCAATTCGTGAAGCCCATCCGGATGTAGAAATTTATGTAGCAGCAGTTGATGAAAGATTAGATGAAAATGCCTATATCGTTCCGGGATTGGGAGATGCCGGTGATCGATTGTTTGGCACAAAATAAATATTAATGGCTTTGAGAAAAATCCATCAGATGATATCGCGATTTGGTATCCTTGCTGTACGTGTACGGATTCATATGTGGATTTATGTATAAAGAAAGAGAAAATGGATAAAAGAATAGAGAGTAGGGAGCGAAATCTATTCTTTTTTTCATCGAAGACGCTTTTTCGTCGGAAGATCGGCAGAGCCGAAGGAAATAAAGGGGGAGAAGAAGGTGCGCCCGAGTTGGGATGAATATTTTATGCAAATGGCTGAAATTGCAAAAACCCGTTCCACCTGTTGCCGCAGAAAAGTGGGGGCAGTGATTGTAAAAAATAAACGGATCCTGGCAACGGGATATAATGGGGCACCTAGTGGAACAGCGCATTGTTTGGATATTGGCTGCCTTCGCGAAGAATTAGAAATCCCTTCCGGGTATCGGCACGAATTGTGCAGAGGGCTTCATGCAGAACAAAATGCGATGATCCAGGCAGCTTATCATGGAGTGGCAATTGCAGGATCGGTACTGTATGTGACGCTGCAACCTTGTGTCCTATGTGCCAAAATGGCCATCAATGCCGGCATTAAAAAAATCGTTTTCAAAGGAAATTATTCGGATGATCTGTCTCTGGAAATTTTGAAAGAAGCCGGCGTAGAATTAATACAAATTTGAGACAATTCTTTGGAAATATTGATCTTGATATGATTTTCATGTAAAATGGAATCGTGGTATCATTCATAAGATAGAGAATCTTTTTTTACAAATGAAAACGGGGAGTGTTGGATGTGTCCAAATATTTGTTGGCCTTTTTGTTAGCGGCAGTGGTTTCATGCGTGATGACGCCGGTAGCAAAAAGGATAGCCTGTAAGCTGGGCGCTATCGATGTGCCCAAGGATGAGAGAAGGGTACATAAGATTCCGATTCCCCGAATGGGTGGCTTAGCCATTTATCTGGGATTTGTTGTGAGCGTTCTTGTATCATTGCCCGTGGACAAAAAAATATTGGGAATGCTTATCGGCGCAACGCTCATTGTGCTGATGGGGATCATTGACGATATTCGACCTCTGCCTGCAAAAGTGAAATTGTTGGGGCAGATATTCTGTGCTTCTATTTTGGTCTACTGCGGGCTGCGGATCGATATGGTGAATATTCCGTTTACCGGAAAGGCGATCTATTTTAATTTTGCTTATTTGAGCATACCGGTTACGATATTTTGGATCGTTGGAATTACCAATACGCTGAATTTGATCGACGGATTGGATGGACTTGCCGCCGGGGTGGCGACCATCGCAGCGTTTTCCCTTTCTTATGTGGCATATGTCAACGAACAATATGGAGCAGCGCTGATGACATTGGCCATTGCAGGGAGTGCGGTGGGATTTTTACCGTATAATTTCAATCCGGCGAAGATATTTATGGGAGATACCGGCTCATTGTTTTTAGGATATATGCTTGCTGCGATTTCGATAGATGGGGCAGTAAAAGGAGCGGCTGCTCTGGCGATTGTCGTTCCGGTGCTTGCATTGGGACTGCCTATATTTGATACGACATTTGCGATCGTTCGGAGAGCATGGAATGGAAAGCCGATCATGGAGCCGGACAAAGGTCATCTTCACCATCGCTTGCTTTCGCGAGGGATCGGACAGAAAAAAACCGTTTTGATTTTATATATTATTAGTGCTGCTTTAGGCGTGAGCGCTGTGCTGATCAGTGAGGACAAGGTTTTGGATTCGTTTCTTGTTCTTCTTCTCGTCAGCTTGCTGATGATGTATATCCATATGAAATGGCCGGTGCTGCAGAGAGACAGAGAAGGCCACGGTCACAAAGAATAACCCAAGCCAGGAGGACATCCTGGTTTTTTTGATAAGAAAATAATGCACGGACAGTCAAAGACTGCCTAGTCTTGCTGACCAATTGTAGGGGCAACCTAAAAATATCATTTGTAGGGGCGACCTGTGTTTTAAAAACAACCGTAGGGGCGAGCTTTGCTCGCCCGAAGATAAGGAACGGGCGGTCAAAGCCCGCCCCTATTGACAATGAATTTGAAAAAACGGATCTTGCAGAGTTTAGAAATTTTTCAGAGGCTTTTCTTAGCGAATCTTTTATCAGTCACATCTGCTACTTTCGATGAATCCTTGAAGCAGATTATGCAGTTTCTAATGACGAGCGGACAGGGGCATTTGTTTCTACCGAGGTTCTTAGGGAAAGAACATCCATAATGAGGAAGGAGACAAAAGATGAAGAGGAAAATTTTATTCATATTCGGGACGCGGCCGGAAGCGATCAAAATGGCTCCGGTTGTGAAAGCACTTCAGCGGGATGATGAGATGGAACCGGTTGTGTGTGTGACGGCACAGCATCGTGAGATGCTCGATCAAGTGCTGAACTTGTTTCAAATCGTTCCCGAATATGATTTAAATATCATGAAGCCGGGGCAGACGTTAAGCCAGATCACGGCGAAAGCGATTATGGGATTGGAAGAAGTGATCAAGGAAGTACAGCCTGAATGGGTGTTGGTTCATGGGGATACGACGACAACATTTGTAGGGGCGCTGGCAGCGTTTTACCAGCAGGTAAAAGTAGGGCATGTAGAGGCCGGACTGCGAAGCGGTAATATCTATTCTCCCTATCCGGAGGAAATGAACCGGATCCTGACGAGCCGGATTGCTCACATTCATTTTGCTCCCACCGAGGGAAACCGCCGCAATCTGTTGCAAGAAGGCATCGATCAAAATAAAATATTTATTACGGGAAATACAGTTATCGATGCTTTGCTTCAAGTGGTGCGGGCTGATTATCGTTTTGAAGAAGGCATTTTGAATCATATCGATTATACAAACAAAAAGGTGATTTTGCTTACGGCGCATCGGAGAGAAAACTGGGGCAGGCCGATGGAAAATATTTTTGAGGCTGTCCGTGAGATCGTCTGCAGCTATCCGGATACGGAGTTGATCTTTCCCGTTCATTTGAATCCTAAAGTTCAGGATTTGGCGCACCGGATTTTAGGCGAGCATGAAAGGATTCATTTGATTCAGCCTTTGGATTATGAGCCTTTTGCCAATTTGATGGCGAAAGCATATTTGATCCTTACGGACTCCGGCGGGATTCAAGAAGAAGCGCCTGCTTTGGGTAAGCCTGTTTTGGTGCTGCGGACGGAAACAGAACGGCCGGAAGCCGTACAGGCAGGAACAGTAAAAATGGCAGGAATCGAAAAAGAACGGATCATCGCTTTGACAAAGGAATTGCTTCAAGATCATGCAAAATATAAAGAGATGGCAAATGCAGTCAATCCTTATGGAGATGGAAAGGCCGCGCAGCGGATCCTCCACATAATGAGACAAATGAAATAGTAGGGGTGGGTGATCGAAAACCCGCCCCACAAGTGTTCTTAGGAAATATAATTAGTCCGGAAACAGCAGCGATAGACCCATTTTTTGTTTTTGAGTCAAAATATTAACAAAAATGGAAAGAAGCGTATCAAATACGCAAAAACCATTTAAAATTTTTACTTGAAGTAAAAGAACAAAAAGAGTAAAATATACATAATATCTTTTTGCCTTATGTTTAGAATACGGAAAAAATATACAAGATTTCGATTATGTAAAATAAGCATTAAAGGCGTAAGAATCAAAAAATTCAGAACATATTGTTAAAATAAAGACAGAGATTGGTTGCGATGATTTGTAAATGCAGGAGGGGCAGAATAAAAGGATTTCAATATTCAAAAATGGGTTTACGCCCAAAATCCTGAAAGGAGCAGATCACCGTGAAAAATGATAAAGTTAAGATTCTGCAGAACCTCTCCTTATTAAGCTATATTGGAATCATGATGCTCGTTCCGATTCTCGTAGCTGTCTACCTGGGAAACTTCCTA